>JBDLTR010000159.1:0-16839 GCA_039805705.1 Pseudomonadota bacterium | reverse complement strand
TACCAAGTGCGCGATGAAAAAATCATCAGCGTCCAAGGCCGCGAAGGCCCCGCCAACGAAGGCCGCTTGTGCGTCAAGGGCCGCTTTGGCATGGACTACATCCACAGCCCGGACCGCATTACCCAGCCATTGATTCGCAAAGCGGGCGTGGCCAAAGACGTGGCTTTGCTGGGCGGCCACACCGACTGGCGCGAAGTTTTCCGCGAAGCGACCTGGGAAGAAGCTCTGAATTTGGCCACCGAGCCACTGAACGCTTTGCGTCAGCAACACGGCCCCAAGTCACTCGCCGGTTTCGGTTCGGCCAAAGGCAGCAACGAAGAGGCCTACCTGTTCCAGAAGCTGGTGCGCACCGGCTTCGGCAGCAACAACGTCGACCACTGCACCCGGCTGTGCCACGCTTCCAGCGTCTCGGCCCTGCTCGAAGGCGTGGGCTCGGGCGCGGTCAGCAACCCGGTGCGCGACGTCGAGCATTCCGACCTGATCATCGTGATCGGTTCCAACCCGACCAACAACCACCCGGTGGCCGCCACCTGGATGAAGAACGCGGCCCAACGCGGCACCCGCATCGTGCTGATGGACCCGCGCGTGACCGACATCGGTCGCCACGCCTGGCGTGTGCTGCCCTTCAAGGCCGACACCGATGTGGCCCTGCTCAACGCCATGCTGCACGTGATCGTGAGCGAGGGCCTGTGCGACGAGGCTTTCCTGCGCGAGCGCGCTGACCATGTGGCCGAGCTCAAGGCGCATGTGAAGGGCTACACGCCCGAGGCCATGGCGCCGGTCTGCGGCATCCCTGCCGAGACCATTCGCGAAGTGGCGCGGGCCTATGCGACCAGCAAGGCGTCCATGATCCTCTGGGGCATGGGCGTGAGCCAGCACGTGCACGGCACCGACAACGTGCGCTGCCTGATCGCCATGGCCAGCCTGACCGGCCAGATTGGCCGCCCGGGTACCGGCCTGCACCCGCTGCGGGGCCAGAACAATGTGCAGGGCGCGAGCGACGCGGGCCTGATCCCGATGATGTACCCCAACTACCAGCGCGTGACGAACGCCGCCGCGCACGACTGGTTTGAAAAGTTCTGGGGCACGAAACTCGACGACCAACCGGGCTACACCGTGGTCGAGATCATGCACAAGGCCTTGGCCGATGACAGCGACCCGCACAAGGTGCACGGCATGTACATCATGGGCGAGAACCCGGCCATGAGCGACCCTGACCTGCACCATGCGCGCCACGCGCTCGCGAGCCTGAAGCACCTGGTGGTGCAGGACATCTTCCTGACCGAAACCGCCTGGCTGGCCGATGTTGTCTTGCCCGCCACGGCCTGGCCCGAGAAGGCCGGCACCGTGAGCAACACCGACCGCATGGTGCAGATGGGCCGCCAGGCCCTGCAGCCGCCGGGCGATGCCAAACCCGACCTCTGGATCGTGCAGCAGATCGCGCAGCGCATGGGCCTGGCTTGGCATTACGCCGGCGAGCACGCGGGCGTGGCCGCCGTCTACGAAGAAATGCGCCAGGCCATGGCCGGCGCGATCGCCGGCATCCGCTGGGAACGTCTGGCCGCGCACGACAGCGTGACCTACCCCTGCCTGAGCGAGGACGATCCGGGCCAGCCCATCGTCTTCCACGACCACTTCCCCACACCCGATGGGCGCGTCAAGCTGGTGCCGGCCGGCCTGATCCCGGCCAACGAGCAACCCGATGCCGACTACCCTCTGGTGCTGATCACCGGTCGCCAGCTCGAGCATTGGCACACCGGCGCCATGACGCGCCGTGCGAGTGTGCTCGACGCGCTCGAGCCTGCGGCCACCGCGTCGATCTGTGGCGCCGAGCTGCAGCGCCTGGGCCTGGTGCCGGGCGAGCGCGTGCGCGTGGCCTCGCGCCGTGGCGAGGTCGAGCTGACCTTGCGCCGCGACGATGGCACGCCCCAGGGCGTGGTCTACATCCCCTTTGCCTACCGCGAGGCGGCGGCCAACCTCTTGACCAACGCGGCACTCGACCCCTTTGGCAAGATCCCGGAGTTCAAATACTGCGCGGTGCGTGTGGAGAAGGCGCTGGCCGTATCATCCGGCGCATGACCGAAGCTCCTTCAACCGGACGACCCCAGCTGCGCGTGGCGGTGCTCATGCGCCGCGAAGCCGTGCAAGGCCCGATGGCCCGCTGGCAGCCCTGGCGCTGGACGCTGGCCGAAGTGGTGCCGCACGAAGCCGGCTTTGGCACCACGCCGCGCTGCCTGCGAGAGGGCGAAGACGGTGCGCTCTGGCTCCACCCGGATTGGACGGTCGAGCTCTTCACCGACGACGCCGAGGGCTACTGGCTCAACGCCACCTCGCCCACGCCCGCCTACTTTGTGATGTGGCGCCTGAGCGAGCCCGAAGACGGCAGCGAACCCCAAGCCGTGCCGCAAGCCGTCAGCCTGAGCTACCACGACGCGGGCCGCTGGCTCGATGCGCAAGAGACGGTCGAGACCGCGGCGGCCGAGCCCGAGGTGGTGCAATGGCTCCAGGCCTTTGCCGAGCAGCACTTCGTGCCCGAGCCCAAAAAGCGCCAACGGCCACAAAGTTTCCAGCGTTTGACAGACCGCTTTGGCCAGCCGGTGAGCATCAGCACCGAAGGCAAGCGCCCCAGCGGACCGCGCAAGGACACGGCGTGAGCGAAAGCTTTTTCAGCCGCTGGTCGCGGCGCAAGCAGGAGGTAGCGACCCCGCCCGACGCGCCAGCGCCGCCACCGGCTGCGGCCAACCCGACCGAGGCCGCACCCCCGTCGGCCCCGGCGGGCGCGGGCAGCGCGCCGCCAGACGCCCCTGTGCCCACACTCGAGGATGTGCGTGCGCTCACCCCCGATGCCGACTTTCAGCCCTTCATGCAGCGCGGTGTGGACGCCGAGGTGCGCAACGCGGCCATGAAAAAGCTGTTTGCCGACCCGCATTTCAATGTGATGGATGGGCTGGACGTCTACATCGACGACTACAGCCAGCCCGACCCCATGCCCGCGGCCATGCTGCGCAAGATGGCCAGCGCCCAGTTCCTCAAGCTGGTGCCTGAAGAGGCGCCTGCGCGACAGGGTCAGCCCGCGGCGGCGCTGGCGGGCAACCCGGCGCCGGTCGATGGCTTGCAAGTTGTGGCACAGTCGCCCGATTCTTCAGCGCCTGTGCGCCCCTCTGCCCATGACCACCCTGATTTGCAACTGCAACCAGACCCTGCCTCTGCAGACCCGCAGCCTGGGCCAGGCCCTCGGTGAGGACCTGAACGAACACACCACCCTGTGCCGCCGCGAGGCCGGTGCTTTCCAGCGGGCCGTGCAAGGGCGCGAACCGGTGGTGGTGGCCTGCACCCAGGAACAGAAGCTGTTTGCCGACCTCGCCACCCAGACCGAGGGCGCGGTGGCGCCGATCCGCTTTGTCAACCTGCGCGAAAGCGCTGGCTGGAGCGCCGAGGGCACGCAGGCCACGCCCAAGATGGCGGCCTTGCTGGCCGCTGCCCGCCTGCCCGAGCCCGAACCGGTGCCCACCGTCACCTACAAAAGCGAAGGGCGCTTGCTGATCTTGGGGCCGCTGGACGCCGCCGAACGTGCCGCCGACCTGCTGGCCGATGCGCTCCAGGTGACGGTCTGGGCCGACGGCCCGGGCGAGGCGGGCGGCCGCCAGCAGCGCCGCTACCCGGTGATCGCCGGGGCACTGAAGGGCCTGAGCGGTTGGCTGGGCGCTTTTGACGTGACTTGGTCCACCGGCAACCCGATCGATCTGGACCTGTGCACCCGCTGCAATGCCTGTGTGGCGGCCTGCCCGGAGCAGGCCATTGGGCTGGACTACCAGATCGACCTGGCGCGTTGCACCGGCCACCGCGACTGCGTCAAGGCCTGCGGCGCGGCCGGCGCCATCGATTTCGCGCGCGCACCGGGCGAACAGACCGAACGCTTTGACCTGGTGCTCGACCTGCGCGGACCGCAGGCCTCGCCCACTTTTTTGCAGCATGCCCTGCCGCAAGGCTATTTCCGATGGGATGGCCGCGATCTGCAGACCCTGCTGCAATTGCGCGAGCTGGTGGGGGAGTTCGAAAAGCCACGCTTCTTCCAGTACAAGCAAAAGCTCTGCGCCCACAGCCGCAACGACAAGACCGGCTGCCAGGCCTGCGTGGACATTTGCTCGGCCGAGGCCATCCGCTCGGACAAGGCGCGCCAGCAGATCGTCGTCAACCCCAACCTCTGCGTGGGCTGCGGTGCCTGCACCACCGCCTGCCCGACCGGCGCGCTGACCTACGCTTACCCGCGTGCGGCCGAGCAGGGCACCAAGGTCCGCACCCTGTTGCAGGCCTACCAGGCGGCCGGTGGCCGTGGCGCGGCGCTGCTGCTGCACAGCCAGGCGCGCGGCCAGGCCCTGATCGAGGAGCTGGGGCGGGCCGCGCAGCTCAAGGTGATGAAGGGCGTGCCCGCGCGCGTGATCCCCATGGGCCTGTGGCACACCGCCAGCCTGGGGCTGGAGGTCTGGCTCTCGGCCGTGGCCTATGGCGCGCGCCAGGTCATGGTGCTGCTGACCGAGGAAGAAGCCCCGCAGTACAAAACCGCCCTGGCCGAGCAGATGGCGCAGGCGCAAAGCCTGCTGGAAGGTCTGGGCTACAGCGGCACGCATTTCGCGTTGATCGAAGCCGGCTACCCGCAAGCGCTCGACGCCGAGCTGCAGCGCTTGGCCGGGCCGGGCGTGGCGCTGCCGCAAGGCCCTGCCGCTGCAGCCAGCCACGCGGTGCAGCCTGAAAAACGCAGCACGCTCGAACTCGCGCTTGACCACCTGATTGCCCACGCGCCCGCGCTCCAGGCCTCCGAGCCGCCGCAGGCCATCGCTTTGCCAGCGGCCGGCGCGTTGCTGGGCAGCGTCTCGGTCAACCCCGACCGCTGCACCCTGTGCATGAGCTGTGTGGGCGCTTGTCCGTCCTCGGCCCTGCAGGACAACCCGCAGCAGCCCGAGCTCAAATTCATCGAGAAAAACTGCGTGCAGTGCGGCTTGTGCGCCAAGACCTGCCCCGAGCAGGCGATCACGCTGCAGCCGCGCTTGTGGCTCAGCCCCGAGCGCCGGCAAGCGCGGCGCCTGCACCACAGCCCGCCCTACGCCTGTGTGCGCTGTGGCAAGCCCTTTGGCACGCTCAAGGCCATCGAGGCCATGCTGGGCCGCCTGTCGGGCCACAGCATGTTCCAGGGCGCGGCGCTTGAGCGCCTGAAGATGTGCGGCGACTGCCGCGTGGTCGACATCTTCACCGCCGAGAACGAGCAGCGCATCGCCCCCACGCCCGGACAACCCAAGCACTGAACGCCATGAGCACCGAACCCACCCGATCCAGCGCGCTTGACGAGGAAGTGGCGCGCGCCGAAATGTATGGCCTGTTGGCCACCTTGTTCTACCAGGCCCCCGACGAGGCCTTGCTGGCCCAGCTGCAGGCCGCGGTGACCGAAGCGCCGCAGCCCGGCGCTTTTTTGGAAGAGCCCTGGCGTGCCCTGGTGGCCCAGGCCCGCGCCATGAGCGCGGCCGAGGTCGCCCAGGAGCACAGCGCCCTGTTCGGCGGCGTGGGCAAGCCCGAGGTCTACCTGTTTGGCTCGCACTACCTCAGTGGCTTCCTCAATGAAAAGCCGCTGGTGCAACTGCGCCAGGACCTGGCGGGCCTGGGCCTGGCGCGCGACGAACAGATGCCCGAGACCGAAGACCATGTGGCTTACCTGTTCGAGGTGATGCGCTACCTGATCGCCGGTGACGACATGGCGGTGTGCAATCTCACACGGCAAGCAGGGTTTTTCAGCCAGCACCTGCAGCCCTGGTTGTCTCGCATGTGTCAAGCCCTTGTGGCCCACCCGCGCGCGGCTTTTTACGCGCGTGTGGCCGAGCTGACCGAGGCGTTTTCGAGCGTGGAAGCGCAGGGTTTTGACCTGCTGAACTGAGCCTGGACACCCTGGCCGATGGGCGGGGGCGGTGCGTGGACTCGCTGGCTTGTCACTTTTGTGGTTTTCACCGTGTTGCAAAGGCCGCAAGCGCGCTAACATCGCGACCCTATGAAGCCCAGGTCATAGGCCGAAAGCTTCTCGAAACTGAAATTTTCAAACCCTGACCGTGAGGCGCAACATGGAATCCTCTCCAACCGCGAAACATTCACGCCGCAGCCTGTTTGCCGGTGCGGCCACCGTTGGCGCCGTGGCGGCTGTCGCCAGCGTGCTGCCCAAGGTGGTTTCACAGACGGCGGCCCCGGCCGCGGCCGAATTGCCCAAGCCCGAGCGCGGCGGCGGCTACAGCCTGAGCGAGCACGTGCAGCGCTACTACCAGACCACCCGCGTCTGACCCCTTTTTCATCCCCATCCAACTGGAGCCTTCCATGTTGCTGACCAAAAAGCAGGGCGCGTCGACCGACGTGGCCGCCTCTCCGTTTGTTCACAGCCTGCGCCGCGGCCTCTCGCACGCGCTGCCCACACTGGACCGCCGCAGCTTTCTGCGCCGCTCGGGTCTCGGCGTGGGGGTCGGTCTGGCGGCCAGCCAGCTGACCCTGGTGCAAAAGGCCCGCGCGGCCGGTGGCACCGCCGCCCAGGGCATGGGCGCTGGCAAGGTCGAAGTCAAGCGCACCGTGTGCACCCACTGCTCGGTGGGCTGTGCGGTCGATGCGGTGGTGGAAAACGGCGTGTGGGTGCGCCAAGAGCCCGTCTTTGATTCACCGATCAACCTGGGCGCGCACTGCGCCAAGGGCGCCGCCCTGCGCGAACACGGCCATGGCGAGTACCGCCTGCGCTACCCGATGAAGCTCGTCAAAGGCAAGTACGAGCGCATCAGCTGGGACAAAGCGCTCGAAGAGATCAGCGCCAAGATGCTGGAGCTGCGCAAGGCCAGCGGTCCCGACAGCGTGTACTTCATCGGCTCGTCCAAGCACAACAACGAGCAGGCTTACCTGCTGCGCAAGTTTGTGAGCTTCTGGGGCACCAACAACTGCGACCACCAGGCGCGCATCTGCCACTCGACCACGGTGGCGGGCGTGGCCAACACCTGGGGCTACGGTGCGATGACCAACTCGTACAACGACATGCAAAACAGCAAGGTCGCTTTGTACATCGGCTCGAACGCGGCCGAAGCCCACCCGGTGAGCCTGTTGCACATGCTGCACGCCAAGGAAAACGGCTGCAAGATGATCGTGGTCGACCCGCGCTTCACCCGCACCGCCGCCAAGGCCGACGAGTACGTGCGCATCCGCTCGGGCACCGACATTCCTTTCCTGTTCGGCTTGCTGTACCACATCTTCAAGAACGGCTGGGAAGACAAAAAATACATCAACGACCGTGTCTACGGCATGGACGCGGTCAAGGCCGATGTGCTGGCCAAGTGGACGCCCGACAAGGTCGAGGAGGCTTGCGGCGTCAAGGAAGACCAGATGTTCAAGGTCGCCAAGATGTTGCACGACAACAACCCGGGCACCATCGTCTGGTGCATGGGCCAGACCCAGCACACGATCGGCAACGCCATGGTGCGCGCGTCCTGCATCTTGCAGCTGGCGCTGGGCAATGTGGGCAAGAGCGGTGGCGGCACCAACATCTTCCGCGGTCACGACAATGTGCAGGGCGCGACCGACGTGGGCCCCAACCCCGACTCGCTGCCCGGTTACTACGGCCTGGCCGAAGGCTCCTGGAAGCACTTCGCCAAGACCTGGGGCGTGGAGTTCGACTGGATCAAGTCCCAGTTTGCTTCGCCCGCAATGATGGGCAAGAACGGCATCACCGTCTCGCGCTGGATCGACGGCGTGCTCGAAAAGAACGAGCTGATCGACCAGGACAGCAACCTGCGCGGCGTCTTCTACTGGGGCCATGCGCCGAACTCGCAGACCCGCGGTCTGGAGATGAAGCGCGCCATGGACAAGCTGGACCTGCTGGTGGTGGTCGACCCCTACCCGAGCGCCACCGCCGCCATGGCTGCGATGCCCGGCAAGCCCGAAGACCTCAACCCCAACCGCGCCGTGTACCTGCTGCCGGCCGCCACCCAGTTCGAGACCAGCGGTTCGTGCACCGCGTCCAACCGATCCATCCAGTGGCGCGAGAAGGTCATTGACCCCCTGTGGGAGAGCCGCAGCGACCACATGATCATGTACCAGCTGGCGCAAAAGCTGGGCTTCGACAAGGAGCTGTGCAAGAACTACAAGATGCAGAAAGTCAAAGGCCTGGACGAGCCCATGCCCGAAGACATCCTGCGCGAGATCAACAAGTGCGTCTGGACCATTGGCTACACCGGCCAGAGCCCCGAGCGCTTGAAGGCCCACATGAAGAACATGCACGTGTTCGATGTGAAGACCCTCAAGGCCAAGGGCGGCAAGGACAAAGAGACCGGCTACGACTTCACCGGCGACTACTTCGGCCTGCCCTGGCCCTGCTACGGCACGCCCGAGATGAAGCACCCGGGTTCGCCCAACCTGTACGACACCTCTAAGCATGTGATGGACGGTGGCGGCAACTTCCGCGCCAACTTCGGCGTGGAGCGCGAAGGCAAGAGCCTGCTGGCCGAGGACGGCTCGCATTCGCTGGGCGCCGACATCACCACCGGCTACCCCGAGCTGGACCATATCCTGCTCAAGAAGCTGGGCTGGTGGGACGAGCTGAGCGACGACGAGAAGAAAGCCGCCGAAGGCAAGAACTGGAAGACCGACAGCTCGGGCGGCATGATCCGCGTGTTCATGAAGAACCACGGCTGCCACCCCTTTGGCAACGCCAAGGCGCGCGCGGTGGTCTGGAACTTCCCGGACCCGATCCCGCAGCACCGCGAACCGCTGTACGGCACACGTCCGGACCTGATGGCCAAGTACCCCACGCACGACGACAAGAAGGCCTTCTGGCGTCTGCCTACCCTCTACAAGACGGTGCAGGACAAGAACATCGCCGACAAAGTGCACGAGAAGTTCCCGCTGATCCTGACCTCGGGCCGTCTGGTCGAGTACGAGGGCGGCGGCGAAGAGACCCGCTCCAACCCCTGGCTGGCCGAATTGCAGCAGGAAGCCTACGTCGAGATCCACCCCAAGACGGCGGCCGACCGCGGTATCCGCAACGGCGACCGTGTCTGGCTCAACAGCCCGACCGGTGCCAAGCTCAATGTGCAGGCCCTGGTCACCGAGCGCGTGGACACCGGCACCGTGTGGATGCCGTTCCACTTCTCGGGCCACTGGCAAGGCGCCGACATGCTGGCTTACTACCCGAAAGGGGCTGCGCCGGTGGTGCGTGGTGAAGCGGTCAACACCGCCACCACTTACGGTTACGACAGCGTGACCATGATGCAAGAGACCAAAACCACGGTCTGCAACATCGAGCGCGCATAAGGAGTCCCGACATGGCACGAATGAAATTCATCTGTGACGCCGAGCGCTGCATCGAGTGCAACGGCTGTGTGACCGCCTGCAAGAACGAGCACGAAGTCCCCTGGGGGGTGAACCGCCGCCGCGTGGTCACGCTCAACGACGGTGTGCCCGGCGAAAAATCGATCTCGGTGGCCTGCATGCACTGCTCTGACGCGCCTTGCATGGCGGTCTGCCCGGTCAACTGCTTCTACAAGACCGAAGAGGGCGTGGTGCTGCACGACAAGGACGTGTGCATCGGCTGCGGCTACTGCTCCTACGCCTGCCCCTTCGGTGCGCCGCAGTTCCCGAGCGCCGGCACCTTCGGTGTGCGCGGCAAGATGGACAAATGCACGTTCTGCGCCGGTGGCCCCGAGGAGCACGGCAGCCAGGCCGAGTTCGAGAAATACGGCCGCAACCGCCTGGCCGAGGGCAAACTGCCCGCCTGCGCCGAGATGTGCTCGACCAAGGCCCTGCTGGCCGGTGACGGCGACGTGGTCGCCGACATCTTCCGCCAGCGCGTGGTGCAGCGCGGCAAGGGCGCCGAAGTCTGGGGCTGGGGCACCGCTTACGGCAGCGCCGCCAAACAAGGAGCCTGACCATGCGCAAGATCTTTCTGTTGTCGACCGTGGCCGGTGCCCTGGCACTGAGCGCTTGCGGCGAAAAGCCGCAAGACCATGCGGGCATCCGCACCGACAAAGCGCCCCAGGTGGGCACCGGTGTGGCGGCGTTCACCGATGCGGGCTGGACCGCGGGCGACAAGGCCAGCTGGTCCAACCACCTCAAGACCCGTGCCAACTATGGCATGAACGACCACCAGCGCGCGCCCAAGTGAGGAGACGCTCATGCACCGCTTCATCCTGATCTGCGCCGGGCTGCTGGCCAGCGCGGCGGTCTGGGCGCAAAGCGCGCCGGCTGCCGACGTGGGCGCTGGCGTCAAGAGCGCCAACATCTTCCAGCTGGCGCCCGATGCGGACACCGATCCCCAATACAAGGGCCAAAGCAACGCCGAGCGCGGCCAGGTGCAGCCGGGCAACAACGCGCCGGTGTGGCGCCAGGTGGGGCAGGGCGTGACGGGCTACAGCAGCCTGCCCAAGAGCCAGGCCCCCGAGGCGGGCAACCTGATCCAGCCCTTTGTGCAGTACCCGGGCTCGCGCCTGACCAACGCCGGTGAGGCCTGGCGCCAGGTCCGCAACCAGTGGCTGATCCCTTACGGCGGCTCGCTGCTCTTGATCGTGCTGGGTGCGCTGGCGCTGTTTTACTGGCGCAAGGGCACGATCGAGCTGCACGGTGCCGAAACCGGTCGCCAGATCGAGCGCTTCACACCCTTCGAGCGCTCGGCCCACTGGGCCAATGCCATCGCTTTCGTCGCCTTGGCCGTCTCGGGCATCGTCATGGCCTTTGGCAAGTTTTTCTTGCAGCCCATCATCGGCAACACCCTGTTCGGCTGGTTGACCTATGCGCTCAAGAACGTGCACAACTTCGCAGGGCCGCTGTTCGCCGTCTCGCTGGTGATCGTGATCATCACCTTCGTGCGCGACAACCTGCCGCGTGCCGAAGACCTCACCTGGCTGCTCAAGGGCGGTGGCTTGCTGTCCGAGCACGAGGTGCCCTCGCACCGCTTCAACGCCGGCGAAAAAGTGCTGTTCTGGGGCGGTGTGTTCGTCCTGGGCCTGATCGTGATCGCCTCAGGCCTGGTGCTCGACAAGCTGGTGCCCGGCCTCGTGTACGAGCGCAGCACCATGCAGATCAGCCACATGGTGCATGCGGCCGCCACCTTCCTGATGATGGCCATGTTCATGGGCCACATCTACATGGGCACGGTGGGCATGCGCGGTGCCTACAGCGCGATGCGCACCGGCTATGTGGACGAAACCTGGGCCAAAGAGCACCACGAGCTTTGGTACGACGACATCAAAGCGGGCAAGATTCCCGCGCAACGCTCGCAGCCCGAAGCCACTGCGGCCAAACCCGCCGCCACCGCCTGAATTGGAGAAGACCATGAAAAACATCCTCCTGTTGACCGCTGCCCTGGCGCTGAGCAGCGCGGCCCTGGCCAAGCTGCCCGCACCTTCGGAAGAGGCCAAGGCCAAGGCGGCCGAAGCCGCCGCCAAAACCGCGCACGGCAACAAAGTGGCCGACTACCAGCTGTGCAAGTCGCGCGAGAAAGTCGCGGCCCATTACTACAAGACCACCGGCAAGGGCAAGCCGGCCGCCAAAGAAGCCACTCCGGCCTGTGCCGACCCAGGTCCTTACAAACCCGCCGACCAGGCCGCTGCACCTGCGGCCCCGGCCAAGCCCGCGGGCAAGGGCTGATTGCCCAGCCGCGCTCAGGGTCCGAATCCCCCGTCGACATCGGCGGGGGATTTTTGACGTTAGGCTTGCCCCATGTCCGCCGTTTTGTCTGAATCCCCGGCCCTCAAGCCGCGCCTGACCCGTGCGCAGGCGCCTTTGACCCGCCGCGTGCGGGTGCACAACGAATTCGGTGAGGTGTCCGAGACGGCCATTCCCGCTGAGCGCGCGCTCACGGTGTACCTGGACAAGCGCGAGCTGGTGACGCTGATGACCCTGGGCGGTGACCCGGAACTGCTGGTGCTGGGTTTTTTGCGCAACCAGCGCCTGATCGATTCGGTCGAGCAGATCGAGTCGATCACGGTCGATTGGAGCGTGGGGGAGGGCGAGGTGGGCGAGCCGGGCGTGGCCGCGGTCAAAACCCGCCAGGGTGCCGACGTGCGCATCGCGCGCAGCGCCGAACGGGTGGTCACCACCGGCTGTGGCCAGGGCAGTGTGTTTGGCGACCTGATGGCGCACATCGACGAGATCGCGCTGCCCGAGGCGCAGATCACCCAGGGCCAGCTCTACGGCATCGTCAACACCATCCGGCTGCAAGAGACCACCTACAAGTCCTCGGGCTCGGTGCACGGCTGTGCGCTGTTCCAGGGCGAGGAGATGCTGCTTTTCGTCGAAGATGTGGGACGCCACAATGCGGTCGACACCATCGCCGGCTGGATGTGGATGAACGACCTCGACGGCAGCGACAAGGTCTTCTACACCACCGGCCGCCTGACCAGCGAGATGGTCATCAAATCGGCCCAGATGGGCATCCCGGTGGTCGTCTCGCGCAGCGGCATCACCCAAATGGGCCTGGACGTGGCCCTGCGCGTGGGGCTGTGCGCGATTGGCCGCGCCACCCACAAGCGCTTTCTGTGCTTCAGCGCCCCCGAGCGCCTGCTGGCCCAGCCTGAACTCGCCAAGCCCTGAGCCCTTGGCTGCGCCTCAGCAGACGCGCCGGGCGATGCGCTCGATCGGCGAGCCCGCCGGGATGTCCAGCCAGTCGCGGATCATGCCCTCCTGGTGCACCTCTTTGCCGGCGCCCATGTTGTCGGCGTGGTAGCGCATGTGCATGATGCGGGCGACCCCGGTTTTGCAATTGAGCTGGATCTCGGTGACCGTCGACAGGTACCTTTTGCCATCGGCCGTCTCTTGCGGGGTCTTGTAGTCGACCATGCTCTGAAAGTTGCGCACCTGCCCGGTGCTCTTGACCGAGTGGGGGTCGTAGTGGAACAGGCCTTTGTCGGCCAGCAGCACAGCGTCCCAGTGGGGGCGCGGCTGTGCATGGGCCATGCCGGCCCACAGGCTGGCCAGCAGCCCTGCGGTCATCAGCGCTCGGATCTTCATGCGGCCATCATAGTCTGAGGCTCGCGCGATCGCTTGATCGGGGTCAAGCGGGGCAAGCCAATGGCCTGCGCCCGCATGGGTCAGCTCGGGTGCGGTATGGTCGGGCCATGGATGCTTCCGCTTGGACACAGGGCTGGCGCTTGGGCTGGCGCCAGCTGTGGCGCGACCTGCGCGCCGGACAACTGCGCTTGCTCATGCTCTCGATCGCGCTCGCTGTGGCCGCGCTCAGCGCGGTGGGCTTTCTCGCCGACCGCTTGCAAACCGGGCTGTGGCGCGATGCGGCACAGCTGCTGGGGGGCGATGTGGTGGTGGTCAGCGACAAGCCGACACCGGGGCTGTTCCAAGCGCAGGCGCAGCAACAAGGCCTGCGCACCAACACCAGCCTGAGTTTTCCGACCATGGCGCGGGCCCCTGCAGAGCTGGGTGGGGCCAGCCGCCTGGTGGCGCTCAAGGCGGTGGAGGCCGGTTACCCCTTGCGCGGACAGCTGCAGGTGCAGCGCCTTGCCCAAGCCGCGCAGGCGCCTGTACCGCCGCCTGGCCAGGTCTGGCTCGATGCGGCCTTGCTGGACGCGCTGCAGTTGGAAGTGGGGCAGTCGCTCTGGCTCGGTGAGCGCAGCCTGCGCATCACCGGCGTGATCGAGCGCGAGCCCGATCGCGGGGCGGGCTTCATGAATTTCGCGCCGCGTGTCCTGCTCAACGCGGCCGACCTGCCGGCCACCGGCCTGGTGCAACCCGCCAGCCGCATCACCTGGCGCATGGCCGTGGCCGGGCCCGCACCTGCCGCCGCGGCTTATGCCGCCTGGGCGCGCGCGCAGGCCGACCAAGGCACCTGGCGCGGTGTGCAGATCGAGTCGCTCGAGAGCGGTCGCCCTGAAATGCGCCAGACGCTGGACCGTGCGAGCCAGTTCCTCAACCTGGTGGCTTTGCTGGCCGCGCTCTTGTGCGCGGTGGCCGTGGCCCTGGCCGCGCGCAGCTTTGCCGAGCGCCAGCTCGACGCCTGTGCGCTGTTGCGGGTGTTGGGCCAGAGCCAGGGCACGCTGACCCGCGCCTATGCCACCGAGTTTCTGGGTGCGGGCTTGCTCGCGGGTGTGTTCGGGGTGTTCGCGGGTTATGCGGTGCACGCGGGCCTGGTGAGCCTGTTGCAAGGCCTGATCGACACCCAGTTGCCCGCCGCCAGCCTACGCCCTGGGCTGGTGGGCTTGGGCCTGGGCTTGGCCTTGCTGGTAGCCTTTGGCTTGCCACCGGTCTTGCAGCTGGCGCAGGTGCCGGCCTTGCGCGTGCTGCGGCGTGAGCTGGGGGGGGTGCAATGGCGCTCGGGCCTGGTGCTGCTGATGGGCCTGGCCGGTGCGGCGCTGGTCTTGCTGGTGGTCAGCCGCGATGTGCGCCTGGGCTTGCTGACGGTCGGTGGGTTTGCCCTGGCCTTGTTGCTGTTTGCCGGCTTGGCGGCGCTGGGGCTGTGGGCGCTGCGCCGTGCCTCGCTGGGCACCCGCGGGCCCCGTTGGTGGCTGTTGGCCACGAGGCAGGTGGCGGCGCGGCCGATGGCCTCGGTGGTCCAGGTCAGCGCCTTGTCGGTGGGGCTGTTGGCCTTGGTGCTGCTGGTGCTGCTGCGCACCGATCTGGTGGCCAGTTGGCGCCAGGCCAGCCCCAAAGATGCCCCCGACCGCTTTGTCATCAATGTGCAGCCGGACCAAGCCAAAGACTTCCTGGCCTACCTGCTGGCGGCGGGCGTGCGCTCGCCCGATTGGTTCCCGATGGTGCGTGGCCGCTTGGTGGCGGTCAACGGCCGTGAGGTGCGCATGAGCGATTACAGCGGCGAGCGCGCCCGCCGCCTGGTCGACCGCGAGTTCAACCTGTCTTACACCGCCCAGCGCCCCGCGCACAACCCCGTGGTGGCCGGGGTATGGCGCGATGGCGAAGCCGGCGCCGCCAGCGTGGAGGAGGGCATTGCCCAGACCTTGGGCTTGAAGTTGGGCGATGTGCTGCGCTTTGACATGGGCGGCATCGCCCACGAAGCGCGCATCACCTCGCTGCGCAAAGTCGACTGGGCCTCGATGCGGGCCAACTTTTTTGTGCTCTTCCCCGAAGCCGATCTGCCGGAACTGCCCACCACCTGGTTGGCGGCCTTTCGCACGCCCGAGCAAGAGCGCGGCTTTGAACGCCAGATGCTGCAGCGCTTTCCCAACGTGACCAGCGTCGACATGCGCAGCTCCTTGGCGCAGGTGCAGCGGGTGCTGGACCAGGTCACGCGGGCGATCGAGTACCTGTTTGCTTTCACGCTGGCTGCGGGTGTGCTGGTGCTGGTGGCGGCGGTGGGGGCCGGTCGCCAGGCGCGCGAGCGCGACTACGCCATCATGCGCGCGCTCGGCGCGGGTCGCGCCTTGCTGGCGCAGATGCAGCGTGCCGAGCTCTTGGGCCTGGGCTGGCTGGCCGGCGCCATGGCCAGCACGGTGGCCTTGGCCTTGGGTTGGGCGCTCACGCGCTATGTGCTGGAATTCGCCTGGACCCCACCGATCTGGGTGCCCCTGGCCGGTGGTGTGGCAGGTGCTGTGCTGGCCTGGGCCGCGGGCAGCCTGAGCCTGGCGGGGGTGCTGCGCCAGCCGGTGGCGCACACCTTGCGCCGCAGCGCCGAGTGAGCCCCAGGCACAATCAGCGACCATGCAGATCGAAGACAAACCGCCGCACGACACGCCTTTCGAATGGATCGGGGGCGAGGACAAGGTGCTGGCCCTGGTCGAGCGCTTTTACGACCTGATGGACCTGGAGCCGCGTTACAGCGCGCTGCGCGCCAGCCACGGCAGCACGCTGGCCGATGCGCGGCAAAAGCTCTTTTGGTTTTTGTGCGGTTGGCTGGGTGGGCCGCAGCATTACCAAGAGCGCTTTGGCCACCCGCGCCTGCGCATGCGGCACATGCCGTTTTCGATCGGTATTGCCGAGCGTGACCAGTGGCTCGCGTGCATGGACCAGGCCATGGCCGAAACCGGGGTGGACCCGGTGCTGCGCGAGCGCTTGAACCAAAGCTTTTTCCAGACGGCCGACTGGATGCGCAACCGGGCAGGCGCATGAAACTGCATTCTTTGCAGGACCTGCAACAGGTCCAAAAAGCGCTCAAGGCTGCGCATGCGCGCGCCCAGGCCGAAGCGGCGGCGCGCGAAGCCGAACACAAGCAGCGCGAGGCCGAGCGCCATTTGTTCGCACGCGCCGTGGGGGCGGTCCAGCCCTTGCCTGACCGCAAGCAGGTGCGGCTGTCGCCGCCGCCCGCCGCACCGGTGGCGCGCCAATTGGCGCAAGACGAAGCGGCCGCGCTGCGCGACTCGCTGTCGGACGGCTTTGACGTGAGCAGCCTGCTCGACACCGACGAGGCGCTGAGCTTTCGCCGCCCAGGCATCGGCCCCGATGTGACGCGCAAACTGCGCAAGGGCGATTGGTCGATCCAGCGCGAGATCGATTTGCACGGCCTGCGCAGCGACGAAGCGCGCGAGGCGCTGGCCGAATTCATCCGCGAAGCACACCGCCAGGGCCTGCGCTGTGTGCGGGTGGTGCACGGCAAAGGCCTGGGCTCGCCGGGCAAGACCCCGGTGCTCAAAAACAAGGTGCACAGCTGGCTGGTGCAAAAAAACCAGGTCATGGCCTTTGTCCAGGCCAAGCCGGCCGAAGGCGGCGCCGGTGCGCTGGTGGTCCTGCTCAAACCCGCCGGCTAAAGCAAACCTTGTTCGGCCATCGACAGGGCCTGCCCCTGACCCACGATGATGTGGTCGAGCACCCGCACATCGACCAGAGCCAGCGCGGATTGCAGGTTTTTCGTGAGCGCCTCGTCGGCCCGGCTGGGCT
>JBDLTR010000158.1:0-15091 GCA_039805705.1 Pseudomonadota bacterium | reverse complement strand
ACCTGGCTCAGGCTGACCTGGCGGATCAACCAGGCTGGCGCTGCGCCGGCCGCACGCGGCTGGGTCTGCAAGACCGACAGCGGCAAGCGCGCCAGCGCCCCCGAGGCCGCCACGATCCACTGTGAGCGGTCGGCCATGTCGGCGGCCAGCGGGCCCAGCAGGGTCTGGAAAGCCCCGTGCGCCAAACCGTCGTTGAAGGGCGTGAGCTTGCCCTGCGTGCCCAGGCTCTCGAGCGAGGCGCGCAGCGTGGCCACCAGCTGCTGCAAGCGCGCCTGGTCCATCGCGGCGCGGTGAAAACGCGCCACCGCCTGGCCCTGCGCCTGCTTGACCGCCCACACATTGACGCCGGTGGCATCGGGCATGAAGACCCACAGCGCCTCGTCGCCGGTCAGGCGGGCAGCGATTTCGTCGAGCTTGGGCGGCAACGGCCGCACCAGGCGTTCATAGCCCGGAAAGCCCGCCTTGATGCGGCCTTGCAACTCAGCGCGCTGCTTGTCGAGCACCGCGATGCGCTCGCGCATCTGGGCCGCGACCTCGGGCAAGGTCGACTGGGCGCCGCCGGCCTCGCCTTGCAAAAACGACAGCAGGCCACGGATTTCGTTTTTCGCGTCTTGCTCCTGGCGCACCAGATCGGCCAGGCCCTGGGTGTTGGCGGCCGCGCGCAGCGCGGCATCGGCCAGCGCCTCTTGCACCGCACCCGCGCGCAACCAGTCGGCCAGGCCCAGTGCCTGACTGGCGCGCGCAGGGTCGGTTTCGGCCAGGGCCTCGATGTAGGTGCCGATGATCTGCTGGCGCACATCGGGGCGAATGCCGTACTGGTCCAGAAAATCCGCGTTGCGCGGGTGCACCAAGTCTTCGGCAGCCCGCTCGAGCAAGGGCAGGGCGCGGGCCTTGCGCTCCGGCGCCGCGCTGCGCCACAGGGCCACGCCTTGCAGGCCCTCCGACTGGGCCACAAAGAAATGGCCATCGCCAAAGGTCTGGCGGTTGGCTTGGGCGTTGCGCGCCAACAGTTCGGCCGCTTCGGCATGCAAACCGTTGCCCAGGTAGACGTAACCGCGGTCAAAGGCAAAACGCACCCGGTTGCTCAGCTTGGGATCGCCTTTGGCCAACTCATCGAGGCGGCGCACCTCTTGCAAGGCCTGCGGCCACTTCTTTTGCGCGGCCAGGGCGATGAACACGTCGCGGCGGCGCGCGGCGCGGTTGGGGCTGAGCGCGTCTTCCCCGAGCTCTTCGAGGATCTGGTCGGACTTGCGCGCCAGTTGCTCCGAGGCCGCAAACTCGCGCTGGGCAAAACGCAGGTTGGCGGCGGTGATGTAGATGCCCGAGCGGAACTTGGCCGGCAGCGCCTCCTCCGAGGCAAAGCGGATGTAGTCGCGCAGCACCTGCTCGGCATCGACGAATCGCCCCGCACCGCGGTAGGCCTGGGCCTTGCGGGCCAAGGCATTGCCCACATCGGCGGCGATGTTCAAACGCGTCATGCCCTCGTCTTGCGACAAGCGCATCGCCAGCGCCTTGCGCGCGGCCTGCTCGGCGCGTGCTGCGGCCTCGATCGAGGCGTTCCAGCGCCCCTGCCGTTGCTCCAGCAAAGACAAGATCCAGTGGTAGAAGTACGTGCCACGCAGCAGCGTGCGCTGCGCACCGGGCCCCAAGCGCTCGCGCTGTGCCGATTCGATGGCCTGCGCCACTTTTTCCAGCTCTTGCCGCGCCTGGGCCGTTTTGCCCCACTGCAGGTAGTCGTTGGCCACATGGGCCATGAAAAACGGTTTTTGCGCCACGCCGGTTTGCGCCAGCAAGGCGCGGTGCTGGGCCACCGCCTGCTCGTAGTCACCGCGGTTGCGGTAAAGGATGGCCAAGTCGTTTTGCAAGCCGATGTCCTGCACCAGCGGGATGGCCTCGCGCAGCAGCGCTTCTTCGAGTTCGGGCATGGACAGGCGCTTGGCCGCCATGCGCTTTTGGTTGATCTGGCGCTGCAAGGTGGTCTTGAGCGCGTCGGTCTGCAAAGGCTCGGCCAAGATGGCTTTGAGCCGGGCTTCTTCTTCCGAAGAAACTTTTTTGAACTGGGTCTCGATGTCGCTGTCTTGCGCCAGTGCGGCCATCGGCCAAGTCAGGCCAAGGCCCAAAGCCAGCAACCAAGACAGCACACGCATCAGCGTCCGCCCTCCCCCACCAGGGCGTAAGGCGCCCAAAACGCCGGGTGGGCAAAGCGCGGTGTCTGCATGGTCTGCAGCATGGCCTGGCGCAGGGCTTCTGCGCGGCGCATGTCGGGCTGCTTTTTGTAGGCGTCAAACGTGTGGGTGGTCAGCAGCATGGCGCTTTCCGATTCGACCGACCAGTGCGTGACCAAGAGGCTGCGCGAGCCGGCAAAGAAAAAGCCGCGCGCCAAGCCACTGAGCGCCTCTTCGGCGCGGCCATCGGCGCCAGCGGTGTTGCAGGCCGAGAGCACCACCCAGTCGGCGTTGAGCTTGAGGCCCAGCACGTCTTCGAGCGTCAAGAGCGGCGACTCGGCCGGGTTGCTGGTGGCCGCCATGGCCAGCGCGGGCTGGTTGAGGTTGGGCAGATCGCCGGCCAGGAGGCCATGCGTGGCAAACACCACCACCTGTTTGCGCGCGAGCTTGCCCGAGGCGCTGTGCTGGAGCACCGAGGCGCGCGTGGCGGCCGCGCCGAGGATCAGGTCTTCCTTCGGATTGGCCGACAGGATGCGGGCCAACTCCATGACCTCGTCGCGGGTTTCGGGCAGGGGCGGGATCTTGCTGTAGTTGAGGAAGGCGTCCTTGTCCTCTTGCTCGATGCGGCTGCCGCTGCTCGAGCGGGTGGCGATCAGCGAACGCACCGCCGTCTGCCCTGCGCTGGCCACCTGCTGAGCGCGCGCATCGAACAGCGGATCGCCCCAGGCGATCAGCGCTTGCGACTGGGCCGGCACCTTGCCAAAGCGTTTGAGGGCGAGCCAGCCGCTGGCCGTGGGCACATGGCTGACGGCCAGGTCGCGGATCAGCCAGGCCGGCGCCGCACCCGCCACCGGCGGCTGGCGCACCAGCACCGCCAGCGGCAGCTTGGCCAAGGCACCGGAGGTCGCCAGGATCAGGTGCTTCTTGTCGGCCATCAGGCCCTCAAAGGGCTGCAGCAGGCCTTGGTACAGCGCGTGAGCACCCGCCACATCGAAGGCTGGCGCGCGCGTGCCCAGGCCCGCCACATCGAGCGTCTTGCGCACCCGCTCGACCAGGGCCTGCGTCTGCTGTTCGCCCAAAGCCCAGCGGTGGAACTGCACCTGGCCCTTGGCATCGATGGCCCAGACGTAGCTGCCCTGCTCCATGGGCAGGACCGAGACAAACAGCTCATCGGGGCGCAGCTGCTGCGCGATGTCGGTGTGGCTCGGCGCCTTTGGCTGGATCAGCTGGAAATACTCGGGAAAGCCTTTCTGGATGCGCGCCTTGTAGCCCTTGCGCAGGAGTTCCAGCTCTTTGAGGCGGGCGCGCATCTGCTCCATGACCTGCGGGTTGCGCCGGCCTTCGCCTTCCGCGCCCTGGCCCATCATGTAGCTTTGCAGGGCGGCCATCTCGTTCTTGGCCTCTTGCTCCTGGCGGATCACGTCCGAGAGCCCTGGCACATTCACCGCCGAGCGCACCGCCGCATCGGCCAGGGCCTGCTGCACCGAGGACGCGTTGAGGTGGTCGGCCAGGCGAAACACCTGCGCCGCATCGGCCGCATTTTGGCCAGCGGTCTGTGCCAGCAAATCGATGTAGGTCTGGAAGATGAATTTCTTGACCTTGCGCGTGTAAGCGTTCTCGGCAAAGTCGCCGGTCAACGCCTCGGGCGCCGTCATGTTCTGCACGGCCTTTTCAAACGCCTGGCGAGCCGCCTCGGTCTGGCCCGAGCGGAACAGTGCCGCCGCGTACAAGCCACGGGTGAAGGCGGTGAAGTAATGGTCCTCGCCGAAGTTGGTCAGGTGCCAGTTCATCGTGCCCTGCATGGCACGCAAGGCTTCTTGCGGTCGGCCGTTGTTGAGCAGCACCAAGGCCCGCATGTGCGGCTGGTTGGACAGCGACGAACGCGTTTTGAGCTTGCCCGTCTCGCGGTCGATGTCGGCAAAGCGTTCGATCGCCTCGGTCCAGCGGCCCATCCCGGCCAGGGCCTGCAGGCCCGGGATCTGGGTGAACAGCCAGGACGGCGCCCCTTTGGGCAAGCCCTGGGCGAGCACGATGCCCTCGACGCGCTGGCTGTAGGCCAGCCCTTCCTCAAACTGCCCCGTGGCATTGCGCAACCAGGCGAAGGCGTTGAACACACGCTGCAGCTGGTTGTCCGTGAAGCCCTGCGATTTGGCGAAGCGGTAGGCCTCGCGCAGCGTCATGTCGGCGTCCACATACAGGCCCGAAGCCGACTGGTGGTCGGCCAGCGTGGCCATGCTCGAGACGTACCAGCTGCGGCCGAAGTTGCGCTCGCGCTCATCGACCAGGCCCGACAGGCCCATGAGCTGCTTGCCTTTGTCAACCGCCAGCTTGGCGGTTTGCAGACCCTCTTGCCACTTGCCGCTGCGGCGCAGGTGGTAAGAGCGCACCAGGCTGTATTCCATCTCGGCGCGCACCATCCAGTACAGGCCCTGGCCACCGCGGTTGACGCGGCCCCACTCGGTCTTGATCAGGTTCTCGGCTTCATCAAGCAGATCGCCGGCTTTTTTGAGGTTGCTGTCGTCGATGTAGTTGTTGGCCACCGTGGTGCGGATGCGCACCGCCGCAGGGGCATAGCGGATTTCGCGGATCAGCTCATGGCCGATCGCATACGCCTCGGCGCGCTTGTCGGTGAAAGACAGGAAATCGCGCAAGCGCCAGCGCGCGTTCGGGTCGATGGCCGCCCAGTCGCGCAACACCTGCTCTTGCACCACCATGTCGCCCAGACGCCAGGCGGCGGCGTCCTTGAGCTTGTACTGCTCGATGCGGCCAGCCAGCAAGGCGTTCGGGTCCACCGGTTTGTCGAGCACCTCGCGCAACCGCTGCCGCTCCGGCTCGGGCAACTGCAAGGCTGCGCCATCGGCTTGTTGGGCCCAGGCCGTGCCCAGGGTCAAAAGCCACAGCGACGCGGCAACCAGAAGAGTTCCTAAGCGCTGCATGGCCGCGCTCCTTTCGCGAGGGGGCTTATTCGACGTCGATGCGCAATTCGCGCTCGGCCAGGCGTTGCTTGTCGTCTTGCACCTGCAGGGTCAGGCGATGGCGCCCCTTGGGGATGTTCGCGTTGTCGAGCTTGAAACCCGCCGAGCTGACCTGGGTGTATTGCGCCAGGCGCGAGGTGATGTCGAACTTGAGGGCACCGTAAAACACCTTGAAGGTGCCCACCTCGATGCGCGAATCGGGTTGCGGTTTGAAGGCCACCGCGATCGACAAGGGCGACTTGATTTTGCTGTCGGGCACCAGCTCGGGCTGCAACACATCGATCACCGGCACCGCCGCGCGCGGGCGCAGGGCCGGTGGCGCCAGAAAACCGGCCTCGCCCTGGTACTGCACGGCTTCTTCAGGCTGGATGAGCCAGGCCTGGGCGCTGGCATTCTGGGCCCAGGCCCCGGTGGAGATCGCCAGGGTCACAACGGCCCCACATGCCAGTGTCTTCATTTGTTCACCTCCTGCACCGACACCATGGCGGCGCCGTATGCGTCAGAACACAAGGGATTGCCGGCCGCCTGCTGGGGCGTGCGGCAGGCCTGACTGTGCACCAGTTTGGAGGTGCTCATCAAGGCCCCCAGCTGGGCGCGGCCCTGTGGGTCATTGAGCGACATCAGGAAGGGGCCGGCTTTCTGCCCGGCCAAAGGCGTGAGGTCACGCGGCGCATCGGCCACCATCACCAGCAGGTGGTCGGTGCCCGCCGGGCCCGAGGCGCGGATGCGCCAGTTGCTGGCCGGCAAGGACAGCGTCTGCCCAGCCTCGATGCGGTTGTTCTGGTCCAGGTCGTTGGGGAACAGCATGTACAGGGCCTTGCCGTCCGAGCCGGCCAGCGCGGCATACACATAGCCGGCGCGGTCCGATTGGACCTTGAACGCCAGCGCGTCCTGGCCGATCACCAAACTCGGCTTGTTGAGCGTGACGGTGACGCCGCGCTTGGCGTTGCGCTGTTCGAACATCTGGCGCAAGGCCTGCTCGCCGCTGAGCGCAGGCACCGCTTGGGGTGGTGCCGCTGGCGCGGCGAGGGCGCTAGGGGCCGGGGCGACCGCCACGGCTGCGGCTGCGGGCGGCGGGGTCACCCCCGCAGCGGCCGGCGCCGCCGGCAAAGCCGCGGACCCGGCCGAGGCCACCTGCACCGCCGCAGGCCCACCCTGGCTGAACCAGGCGGGCACAAAGCCCTGGTTGCCGCCCAGCACCAGGTGGTGCGGCTTGAAGTTGGTGTCGCCCTGCATGCGGCGATTGATCTTCTCTTGCGCGCACTGGCGGATCTCGTCGATCGTCACCGCGCCAGAGCCGTCAAGGTCTTTGGCCTCGCGCAACATGCAGTCGCGCACGTACTGCGTGGCCAGACCGCCCTTGGCCTCGTCGTCAAAGCTGATCTCGTTGTCGCGCGCGGCCGACAGGTGGATGATGTCTTGCGGCAAAGCCCCCGCCTGCACCTGCTCTTGCGCCAGGCTGCGCGTGGTCACATTGGTGGGCTTGGCACAGCGGTCTTCGGTGGTGCTGAACTTGGGCCGCAGCGCGCCCTCGTCGTTGGTGTTGAGGATGCCGCGCGTGCGCGCCGCCGCCGTGACGGGCACCAGGCCGCCCGAGAAACAGGCGTCGTACATCACGAAGAGCTTGTCGGTCTTGCGGCTCATCTCGCCCAGGAGCTTGGCCATCTCCTGGTTGCTCAGCGTACCCTTGTTCATGCCGTCGTAGGGCATGAGCGCCTCGACACAGCCGCCGGTTTGCGCATCGGCATAACGCGTGCCGTGGCCCGAGTAGTGGATGAACACGCGGTCGCCGTCTTGCACGCGCTGGGCCAGCGCTTCGAGCTCTTTGCGGATGTTCTGGCCCGTGGCCTGATCGTCCTGCAGGTAGCGGATGTTGTCTTCAGGCACCTGCATGGCCTTGGCCATTTGGGTGGCCGAGTGGCGGTCCATGCGTGTGCCCGGCAGCGGCGGCACGGCGGGGTCGGCGTAGCGGCCCACGCCGATGATCAAGGCATGGCGGTTCACACGGGGCTGCGGCTGCGGGATGCTGCGCACGCCCAGCGTGAGGGCGGTGTTGCCCGCCGCCTCGCGGCCGCTGGACAAGCCCGCGAGCGCCGAGCCTTGCGCCTGCAGGTTCAGGCTGCTGGCACGCACCCAGCCCGACACGCGGCCGTTGGTCGCGGCGGTTTCGACCAATGCCCAGCCCCCTTCCAGCGAAGTGACCCTGACCGCCGCCCCCGAGGGCACCGACGTGAGCACCTGGGCCGTGGCCAGCTTGTCGGCGCGCAACTCGGAAGCACGCGCGAGCGTGGCGCTTTGGCCTTGGGCCCAGAGCGCGCTGGCGCTCAGCGCCAGCAGGGCAAAACATGTCCAACGTTTCATCGCATCCACTCCTGTGATCACGGTTGTTGCAAGGCACTCCAGCCTTGCAACGCCAAACTGGCCACTTGCGACCGCACCTCGGCCGGCGTAGCGCTGGCAGAAACGGCCAACATGGGCGCATGGCGCAGACCGGCACCGGCCTGGCTGCGCAAGAGCGCCTCTTGCGCCTGGCGCAGCTGCGCCTGCGGGCCCACCAAGGCCCAGCAGGTGGCAAAAGGATGCCAGCGCAGGCTGCCTGCGCTGGCGGCTTCGGGGTCGAGCAAGAGCACCCGGGTGTCTCGGGCCTGCGCTTGCAGCACGCCGATCAGGCGCGCGAGCTGGTCATCGTTCCAAGCCTTGTCGAAGCACCAGGGCCACACCCCCAGCGTGTCCGCGCCCAGCACCAGATCGCCGCACCAGTGGCGCTTGCGCAGCTTGTGCCACAAGCGCAGCACCGCCAAAAACGCCAGGGTCAGGCCGGCCGACAGGTGCAGGTCCAGAAACAGCTGGGGGCTGTGCAGGCTGGCGAAGCTGATGGCCAGCAGCACGCCCGGCACCGCCACCATCGCCGGGCCCAGCGAGGACACGCTGCGGTGGTGGCTCCACCAGGCCACCGCCACGCACAGCAGCACCGCCAACAGCGCCCCCGCCCATTTGGGCAACTCGCGCATCGTGCGCTCGTGCAAAGCGTTGTCGACGGCGGTGGCCAGCGATTCGACGCCGGCCTGCGTGGCCGACAGCGGGGTCGGGTGGGTGTCGTGCAGGCTGGGCGCGGTCGCGCCGATGACGACGATCTTGCCGGCCATCGGGGGCACAGCGGCCTTGGGTTGGCCGCCCTCGGCCAGGGCGAACACGTCGGCGAAATTGACACGCGGGTAGGCGTTGGCGCGGTGGCGCCAATGGACCAGCACATCGTCCTCGGTCGAGGTCTCGCTGTCGGCACGTTGCCCGCCCGCCTGGAAACGCGCCAGCCAGCGCGCATGCACCTCGGGCGCCAGGCTGCGCACCACCGCCATCGGCAGGGACTGGATGGTGCTGCCATCGCTGAGCTGCTCGAAATAACGGTAGCGGCGCAGCACGCCGTCTTTGTCGACATAGCCGTTGTTGAAGCCCAGCGGCTGGCGCGCCACACTGGGCAACACCGGGGCCACCAGCGCCAGCGTGGGCCGCGCGGCCGGCCCTGGCGCACCCGCCTGCGCCCACAGGCTGGGCAGGTGGGCTTGCGTGATTTGGCTTTCGCCGTCGTTTTTGCGCGGCAGGCGCACCACGCCGAAGTGGCTGTGGCGGCTGCGCGCCACCGCTTGGTCAAAAGCCAGGTCGCCGCCCGGGCTCAGGCGGTCGGCGTCCGAGAACACGATGTCCCACAGCACCGCCGCGGGTTGCTGCGATTCGATGTGGTCGAGCACCGTGGCCAAGGTGTCGCGCGGCCAGGGCCAACGGCCGAATTCGGGGGCCATGCGCGCCAGCGCCGCTTCGTCGATGTCGACGATGACGATGCGCTCGTCCGGCGGCGCCGCGAACAGGCGGTAGCGCACCATGGCGTCGTAGGTCGATTGGGCCAGGCCCCCGGTGACCGACAAGAAGAACACGTCGGCCACGATCCACAGCGAGAACAGCAGCACCAGCCCGACCAGCATCCGGGGCCCTGGGATGCCCGCCAGCACGCCCAGCAGCCGGCGCTCCCAGGTCTGCAACAGGCCGCTGTTCACGGGTTCAGTCGAGGTTGACGATGCGCACGCGGCGGTTTTCCGGCGCGTAAGGCTGGGCCGCGTTGGCCAGCTGGGTGGCCCCCTTGCCCGAGGCGTTCAGGCGCTTGTCGTCCACGCCCTGCTGCGCCAAGAAAGCCTTGACCGCCTGGGCCCGCTGGTCGCTCAGGCGCAGGTTGTAGTCGGCCGAGCCCTTGGCGTCGGTGTGTCCCTCAACGGCAAAGTTCGACGCCAGCAACTCGGACGACTTGAGCGCCAGCGCCAGGTTCACCAGCGCCTGCTGGCTCTCGGGACGGATGCTGGCGGAATTGAAATCGAACTGGATTTGCAGCGACAGCGAGGGGCGTGGCGCAGGTGCAGCGGCGGGCGCCGCCACGGCACCCGGCGTCGCCGCAGCGGCCTCCTGGCCCGGCGCTGGCGCCGCTTCGACCGTGAGGTTGCGCAGGCTGCGCGTGCGCGGCGCCTTGAGCTGCTCGATCATCTGCTCGGCCGACGGCGTGACGGTTTGGGCCCCCAAGGGCAGGGCCAAGACCGCGGCCAGGAAAAATGTCATTTTTTTCATCATTGACAGTATAGGTACTACAGCTTTCAAACGGCAGGGGTCGCCGACGGGCAGCGGTCTCTACAATCGCCGCATGGCCTCTTCCCCCGACATTTGCATCCGCGGCGCCGGCATCGTCGGCCGCTCGCTGGCCTTGTTGCTGGCCCGTGAACGCCTGCGTGTGGCGCTGGTCGAACACGCCCCCGCGCCCAGCCAGGGCCCCGACGTGCGCGCCTATTCGCTGAACGCCAGCGCCAAAGCCTTGCTCGAAGACCTGCGTTGCTGGCCCGAAGCCCCCGCCGTGACCCCGGTGTACGCCATGCAGGTGCTGGGCGACCACGGTGGCGCGCTGCGTTTTGAGGCGGCCCAAGAGCACGTGGGCGAACTCAATTGGATGGTCGATGTGCCGGTGCTCGAGGCCCGGCTGGCCGCGGCCGTGGATTTCCAGCCGCTGATCGAGCGCGTGGACGCGCCCGTGCCCGCAGCGCTGACGGTGGTCTGCGAAGGCCGCGCCAGCCAGACCCGCGCCGAACTGGGCGTGGCTTTCGACATCACGCATTACGAACAACACGCGGTGGCCGCACGTTTGCGCTGCGAGCAGCCGCATGGCGGCGTCGCGCGCCAGTGGTTCCGTTTCGGCCAGGTACCGGGCCTGGGCCAGCCCCAAGCCGAAATTGTGGCCCTGCTGCCCCTGGGCGGCGAAGGCTGGCGCGAGATCGCCCTGGTCTGGTCGGTGCACCCCTGGCGCGCGCGCGAACTGGCCGAGATGGACAGCGAGGCCTTTGCCCAAGCGCTGGACAGCGCCTGCGACGGGGCCCTGGGCCGCATGCAACTGAGCAGCGAGCGCGCCGTCTGGCCGCTGCAACTGGCGCGCGCCTCGCGCTGGATCGGGCCCATGCCCGGTGCGGCCACGCAGAGTTTTGCGCTGGCCGGCGACGCCGCGCACGCCATGCACCCGCTGGCGGGCCAGGGCCTGAACGTGGGCCTGGGCGATGTGGCCGAACTGGTGCGCGTGGTCCGCGCCAAAGAATTCTGGCGACCGCTGAACGACCTGAAACTGCTGCGCCGCTACGAACGCGCACGCCAGGCCGATGTGCAGGCCATGGGTTTCGTGACCGATGGCCTGCAGCGCCTGTTCGCCCAGCCGGGCCCGGTGTGGCAGCGCCTGCGCAACTGGGGCCTGAGCGGCTTTGACCACGCCGGCCCCCTCAAACACTGGATGAGCCGCCAGGCCATGGGCCGCGGCCAAGCTTCCCCCTCTTCTCCCAAGGCCTCCGCATGAACCTCCTCCGCCCCACCCTGGCCCTGCTGGCCGCCCTCTGCCTGGGCAGCGCCTGGGCCGACGAGGCCTCGATCCGCAAGAACCTGGCCGAGCGCTTGCCCAACATCCCCAAGATCGACGAGGTCAGCAAGACCGCCATGCCCGGTCTCTACGAGGTGCGCATCGGCGCCGATGTGATGTACAGCGACGCCGATGGCAACTTCCTGATCCAGGGCCAGCTGATCGACGTCAAGCAGCGCCGCAACCTGACCGAAGAGCGCCTGGAAAAACTCTCGGCCGTGCCCTTTGACCAGCTGCCGCTCAAAAACGCCTTCACCCAGGTGCGCGGCAACGGCAAGCGCAAGCTGGTGGTGTTTGCCGACCCCAACTGCGGCTTTTGCAAGCGCTTCGAAAAAGACCTGCAAAAATTGAACGACGTGACCATCCAGCACGTGCTCTACCCCATCCTGGGCGAAGACTCGAAGACCAAGTCCAAACACATCTGGTGCGCCAAGGACAAGGCCAAGGCCTGGAACGACTGGATGATCAACAACCTCACGCCGCCCGCCGCCAACTGCGACACCGCCGGCATCGAGGCGAACGTCGAGTTCGGCAAGAAAAACCGCATCACCGGCACCCCCACCTTGTTCTTTGCCGACGGCACACGCGTGGTCGGCGCGGTGCCGCTGGCACAAATCGAGGCCCAACTCGCACAGGTGAAGTGAGATGATGAACCTGCAGCACCCCGAAGACAGCACCTGGACGCTGATCCGCCGCCTGGGTTATGCGGGCCTGATCCCCTTTGTGTTCCTGGCGCTGTGCCTGTGGGTGGTGGGTGAAGACCTGCACCCCTATGTGGCGCTGTCGATGCAGGCCTATGGCGGTGTGATCGTGTCCTTTCTGGGCGGCATCCACTGGGGCGTGGGTTTTCGCAACGCCATCACCATGCACAACGCGCCGCCGCTGCACTTCAGCTGGGGCGTGCTGCCCTCCATCCTCGCCTGGATCGGCGTGATGATGCCGGCTTTTGCCGGCCTGCCCTTGTTGGGCTTTGTGCTGATCGGCTGCTACCTGGTCGACCGCCGCACCTGGCCGGCGGCGGGCCTGGCGCCCTGGCTGCCGATGCGTTTGCAACTGACCATCGTCTCCAGCCTGAGCTGCTTCCTGGCGGCCGGCGCCACCTGAGCGCATGAAACCCCTCGTCTACACCGTCAGCGCGGCCCATCTGCACGCGCACCTGTTCGCCGTCACGCTGCACATCCCCGCCCCGGCGGCACAACAGGTGGTGTCGCTGCCGGTGTGGATCCCGGGCAGCTACCTGGTGCGCGAGTTCGCGCGCCACCTGCACACCCTGGTGGCCCGCCAAGGTCGGCGCAGCCTGCGCGTCACCCCGCTGGACAAATGCAGCTGGCAAATCGACAACACGGGCGATGCGCCGATCGAGCTGCGCTACGAGGTCTACGCCTTCGACAACTCGGTACGCGCCGCCTGGCTCGACGCCCGGCGCGGCTTCTTCAACGGCACCAGCCTGTGCCTGCGTGTGCACGGCCAGGAACAGCGGCCGCACCAGCTGCAGCTGCAGCCTGTGGCGGGCCACCGCGACTGGCAGGCGGCCACCGGCCTGACCCCTGTCAAAACCGACAAACGCGGCTTTGGCCTGTACCAGGCGGCCGACTATGACGAGCTGGTCGACTGCCCGGTCGAGCTGGGCCCGTTTTGGAGCGGCCAGTTCAAGGCCTGCGGCATCCCGCACCGCTTTGTCGTCGCCGGTGCCCTGCCGTCTTTCGACGGCGCGCGCCTGCTGGCCGACACGCAAAAAATCTGCGAGGCCGAAATCCGTTTCTGGCATGGCCAGGGCGCCCAAGCCGGCCGCAAGGCGCCGCACAAGACTTACCTGTTCATGCTCAATGCCGTGGACGACGGCTACGGCGGGCTCGAGCACCGCAACAGCACCGCGCTGATTTGCGGCCGCCGCGACCTGCCCCGCGTGAACGAGAAGAAACCGCGCGAGGGCTACACCACGCTGCTGGGCCTGATCAGCCACGAATACTTCCACACCTGGAACGTCAAACGGCTGCGCCCCGATGTGTTCGCGCAGTACGACTACACGCGCGAGAACCACACGCCCCTGCTCTGGTTCTTCGAGGGCTTCACCAGCTACTACGACGACCTGCTGCTGCGCCGTGCCGGCCTGATCGACGACGCCACCTACCTGCAGCTGCTGGCCAAGACGATCACCCAGGTGCAACAAACGCCTGGCCGCCACGTGCAAAGCGTGGCCCAGGCCAGTTTCGACGCCTGGACCAAGTACTACCGCCCCGACGAGAACACGCCCAACGCCACCGTGAGCTACTACGGCAAAGGCGCTTTGGTGGCGCTGTGCCTAGACCTCACGCTGCGCGCCGAGGGGCACTCGCTGGACGCCGTGATGCGCGGGCTGTGGCAGCGCTGCCAAGCCGGCCCCATGCGCGAGCAAGACCTGCTCGACGAACTGCGCGCGCTGACCGGCCGTGGCTGGCACACCGAGCTGCAAGCCTGGGTGCACAGCACCGCCGAGCTGCCCCTGGCCCGGCTGCTCGAAGCCCAGGGCGTGCGCATCCATGCCGAGCCCGGCAACTTTGCCCAGCACCTGGGCCTGCGCCACCAGGATGCCAACGGCAGCGTGCAGGTCAAGGCGGTGCTGCGCGGCAGCGCGGCCGAGCACGCCGGTCTGGCCGCGGGCGACGAATGGCTGGGTCTCGAGGTGGGCGCGCGTGGCCAACACGGGCACTGGCGCGTGAGCAAGCTGGCCGATGTGCCCGAGCTGCTGGGCCAAGAGCGCAAGGCCCTGGCCATCGTCTCGCGCGACAAGCAGCTGCTGCGCCTGCCACTGACCGTGCCGCAGCAAAGCACGGTGTGGCGTTTGCAAATGGCCGCAGAGCGCACGTCCACTTGGCCGCAGGCCTGAACGGCCTGAACCGCCTCAAAGGCCTGTGCAGCCCTGACGCCTGGCCGATCGGGGCTCAAGCGCCCATGGGGGCATCCAGGGCAAATTGCTTGCGGTAATCCTTGGGCGAGTGGCCTTTCCAGCGTTTGAAGCTGCGGCTGAAGTTGGTCTGGTCGCTGAAGCCGATTTTCTCGGCCACATGGCCCAGGGGCATGCGCGACTGGCGCAAATACCAACACGCCAGCTCGTTGCGGGCCTCGTCGAGCAGCTGCTGGTAGCTGATCTTTTCAGACTCCAGTTTGCGCAGCAGCGTGCGGCGCGACATCGACAGCCGCTGGGCCACCTCGTCCAGCGCCGGCCACTGGGGCTGGTGGGCATGCAGCAGGTGCCGCACCTTGGCGCTGACGCTGCCGCGCAGCCTCTCGAGCTCTTCGTCCCCCGCCTGGCAGACCAGGCGGTAGAGGTTGGGGTCGTGCAGCGCGCTGGGTCGGTCGGCCACCTCGGCTGGAAATTCGTAACCCAAGACGGGCGCGCCGTGCACGCACAGAGGGCCGTCCACCTCGCTGCCCGAAGGCGCCTCGTCGGGGGCCGGCCAAGGCAAGAGGATGCGACCACGCCGCAAATCGGCCGGGTGCGCCATGCCCTGCAGGATGCTGAACTTGGCGAACACGGTGACGTTTTCGACGAACACCCGGTACGCCAGCAAGGGGATGCGCGGGTACACGCACAGCCGCACCCAAGCGCCCTCGCGCCGGCATTCGAAATCGAACATGCGGTTGCGGATGTGCGCGTAGCGCGCGATGGTTTGCATCGCATGGCCCAGCGATCGGCTGGCCAGCGCGGCGGCGCCCATGCTGCCGTGCGCGGCCATCGGGATCTGCCAGCCCAAACCGCGTCCGCTCTGCGGCTGTTGCACCGCACGGGTCGCATCGAAGATCGGCAGGTAGTCCAGCAAGGGCAAGAGCCTGGGTTGCTCCAGGCTCTCCCGCTGCGCCGCCGACAGGGGCAAGTCCAACAGACCCGAAAACAGCTGGAAATACATGGAATGGACGCTGGGCAAAAACCACTCGGCAGGCAGGTCAGCCACCCCTTCGTCCACGGCCACCGCCGGCGCTGAAGGGCCGTGACCTGGCACGATTTGATCAATTTTTGGCATGTTGGACTCTGGTGTGTCGGG
>JBDLTR010000157.1:0-6072 GCA_039805705.1 Pseudomonadota bacterium | reverse complement strand
GCATGGCCGCCTGCGCTGTGATCACCACCGACACACGTTTGCTCACGCTGTGGCGCAACTGGCAATTGCCCGCGATCGACCCGCGCTGAGCCCCCGCCATGTGGCCTGAGCCACCCGCTGGCGGGCACGCGCACCGTGCCCTGGCGCACCGACAACGCCCGCGTGTTTGCCCACGATGGCCATGCCTGCGCCGACTCGGCGCATCTTGGCGAATGCCTGAGAAAGGGGTGCGTGATGAAAAGACGAGTCCATGCCACGTGGCTGGCGATGGTTTTGGGTGTGTGCGCTGCGCTGCCGAGCGCGCAAGCGGCCAAGGAAGACCTGGGCAAGCGGGAGTACGAGGCCAAGTGCGCCAACTGCCACGGCAAAACCGGCAAGGGGCAAGGCCCCTTTGTGGAGTTTCTCAAGCGCAGTCCCCCCGACCTGACGACCTTGGCCAAGGGGAATGGGGGCATTTTGCCGATGGACCGGCTCTACCAGTCCATCAGTGGCAGCACGGTGGCGGCCCATGGCTCGCGCGACATGCCGATCTGGGGTCGCGAATACAACATCGAGGCCGCCAACCACTACATGGATGTGCCTTACGACGCAGAAGCCTATGCGCGCGCCCGCCTGTTGGCCCTGCTGGAATACATCAACCGCTTGCAGACCAAGTGAGCCGGCTGCGGCTCGGTGCACAAGGCCTGCCGAATCAGGCCCGATGGATCGACTGCCAAGCAAAAGGCCCTTGCATCGCTGCAAGGGCCTTGGTTTTTTTGGCTCCCCGACCTGGGCTCGAACCAGGGACCTACGGATTAACAGTCCGGCGCTCTACCGACTGAGCTATCGGGGAATAGCCTTGAATTATAGCTTCAAAACCTGGCTCACTTGGCAGACGCGCGCCCTTGGGTGAGCCATGCCAGCGCAAACGTCAAGGCCAGGCTGGGCAGGGCGGACCCCCATTGGGGCGCCCACTGGGCGCAGGCGTGGAAGCAGACGATGCCCAGCAGCCAGACCAGGGCGCTTGGCCAGTCCACCGCGCGCGCCGTGGTGATCGCCCCTTGGCCAAAGCCCAGACGCCCCAGGATCACGCCGTACAGCGGCACGAAGACCGAGCTGAGCATCAGCAGGAAGGGCTCCAGGCTGTGCATGGGCAGCACACAGGCCAGCGCGGTGCACAGCAGCGCGATGCGCACGCCCCAGCGGCGCACGCTCCACTGCGGCAGCAGGCTTTGTGAAGACACGGCGCCCGAGTACACATCGCCGTAGGCGTTGTCGAGCTCGTCCAGCAGGATCAGGCTCAGCGCCAGCAGCCCCCCCTGGGCCAGCAGCAAGGCGGTGACGAGCTCGGTGCCTGGCGCCGACACGCTGGCCACCAGCACGCCCAGCGCGTAGCACCAGACGTTGGCGATGGCATAACCGATCCAGGTGCCCCGCAGCGTGCTGGCGCCCGAGCGGCCGTGGCGCGCGTAGTCGGCCACCAGCGGCAGCCAGGACACGGGCATGGCCATCACCAGATCGATGGCCGAGAGCATGCCCATGCCGCCCTGGCCCGGACGGTCCAGCAGGGCCTGAAGGCCTTGTTGTTGGGCCACACCCACAAAGTGCCAGCTCAGCCACAGCAGCGACAAGATGACCAGGGGCAGGCCGATGCGGCTGACGAACTGGCGCACCAGCGTGAGCATGGAGCCGGTCATGAGCAGCGTGAGCACAGCGCCCCACAGCAGCGTGGCCAGCAGCGGCGAGAGTTCGCGCCCCATCACCTGGCCCACGATGGCCTGTGTCCCCTCGCGCATGACCACCAGCTCAAAGGTGGTCCAGCCGACCAACTGCACGATGTTGAGCAGCACCGGCAGGCGCGCGAAGGCCGAGCCGTACACGCTGTGCATCAGACCGGCGCTCGAGAGCCCGCTGTCGCAGCCGATCTTGGCGGTCCAGGCCAGCAGGCCTGCGCCCACGGTGGAGCCGATCACGATGGCCAGCAGCGCGTCGCGCGTGCCCACTGCGGGCACCAGGTAGGCGCCGACCTGCATCACGAGCAGGCCCACGCCCAGGCTGAACCAGAGCGAGGCGTGCGAGTAGCCGCTGAAGACCCGCTGTTCGTCGCTGATGGACGTGAGGGCCGGGTTGTGTGGGGTGGTGTTCATGGGGTCTTTCAAAATCAAAGTGGGTACAGCTGCATGGCGTGTGGGGCGGCGCTGTGGTTGAGGGGGCCGCTGCCGGCGCCGGTGCGCACCTGGGCGCCGGCCTGCAGCGCCTGGCGCACATAAGCGTGGGCACTGTGCAGCGCGGTCTTGAGGTCTTGGCCCAGGGCCAGGTGGGCGGCGATGGCCGAAGACAGCGTGCAGCCGGTGCCGTGGGTGTTGGCGCTGGCGATGCGCGGCGCGCGCAGCCAGAACGATTCACCACTTTGCGCTGCGAACAGATCACAGACCTGCTCGCCCGCCAGGTGACCGCCCTTGAGCAGCACGGCGCGCGCGCCCATCGCCAGCAACTGGGCAGCCGCCTCTTGCATGTCGCTCTGGTTGTGCAGACTGCGGCCCACCAGAAAGCCGGCTTCGTCCAGGTTGGGGGTGATGAGCAGGGCGCGCGGGAACAGTTGCTGCACCAGGGCCTGCACCGCAGCGTTCTCGATCAGCACGGCGCCACTGGTGGCGATCATGACCGGGTCAAGCACCACTTGTGTGAGCTGGTGGCGGTCCACGGCCTCGGCCACCACCTGCACGATGTCGGGCGCATGCAGCATGCCGATCTTGACCGCGTCGACACCGATGTCTTCGACGACGGCGTCGATCTGGTCTCGCAGCATGCTTGGCGGCACCGCGTGGATGGCGCGCACACCGGTGGTGTTTTGCGCCGTCAGCGCGGTGATGGCGGTCATGCCATAGCAGCCGAGGGCCGCAAAGGCCTTGAGGTCGGCCTGGATGCCGGCGCCACCGCCGCTGTCGGAGCCCGCGATCGAAAGCACGCGTGGGTAACGGTGGGTGAGGGTGGGGGCGTTCATGGTGTGGCAGCTCCTGTGGGCGGGCCAATTTGGGCCAATTCGGCGGCGGCCGCCTGCGGCGAATCGGCCGCACAGATGGCGCTGACCACCGCCAGGCCATCGGCGCCGGCTTGCAGCACCTGCTGGGCGTTGCCAGCATGGATGCCGCCAATCGCCACCAGCGGCAAGGCGGTGCGCTGGCGCACCTGCTGCAAGCCCTCGAGGCCCCAGGGCCTGAGCGTGTCGGTTTTGGTGGGCGTGGCGAACACCGGGCTCACGCCCAGGTAGTCCACCGGCAGCGTGTGCGCGCGCGCCACATCGTCGGGCGTTTCGACCGACCAGCCGATGAAGACCTGCGCCGGCAGCAGCCGGCGTGCGGCCTCGACCGGCATGTCGCTTTGGCCCAGGTGCACGCCATCGGCTTCGCAGGCCAGGGCCACGTCGATGCGGTCGTTGATCACCAGCGGCACGCGGTGGCGTTGCAGCAGGGGCTGCAAGGCCAGCGCTTGCGCCACGAAGTCGCGCGTGGGCAAATGCTTTTCGCGCAGCTGCACGCAACTGACGCCGCCTTGCACGGCGGCTTCAACCACCTCCAGCAGGCTGCGACCGCGCGAGAGTGCCGAGTCGGTCACCAGGTACAGGCGCAGGGCCTGTGCACCCCAGGCTTTCATCGTCGGCGCGCTCAGGCTTTGTCCACGACCAGCTTCACGCGGGCCAGGAAGTCCTGTTGCGGCAAGAGTTGCAGCGCGTCCAGCAGCAGCGCGCCCATGGTGCCGACGCCGCGGCCTTGGGCTTGTGCCTGCTCGGCCGCCACTTCGCCGGCCACGCTCATCAGGGCCATGGCCGAGACGGTGGCGCGCCAGGCGTCGGGCTGCACCACGCAGAAAGCGCCAATCAGGGCGGTGAGCGAGCAGCCCACGCCGGTGATGCGCGTCATCCACACATGGCCGTTGGACAGGCGCGCGCTGCGGCCCTGGGCGTCCAGGATGTGGTCGACCTCGCCGCTGACGCAAACGGTGCCTTGCGTGCGCGCGGCCAGGGCTTGTGCAGCGCCGAGGGCGTCGTTGGCGCTGGCGCTGCTGTCGACGCCGCGCGTTTGGATGGCGGCGTTGGCGGTGCTCATGATTTCAGAGCCGTTGCCACGGATGACGGTGGGCGCGCCCACGGCCAGCAATTCGTCCAGGGTCTGGTTGCGGTAGGGCGTGGCGCCGGCGCCCACGGGGTCGAGCACCACCGGGATGCCTTTGGTCTTGGCGGCGGCCAGGGCCAGCTTTATGCTTTGCACCCAATAGGGATCGAGCGTGCCGATGTTGAGCACCAGCGACTGGGCGATGCCCACCATGTCGCGCACTTCTTCGTGGGCATGGGCCATCACGGGCGAGGCGCCGGCGGCCAGCAGCACGTTGGCATTCAGGTTCATCACCACCAGGTTGGTGATGCTGTGGACCAGGGGTGAGCGGCTGCGGACAGCCTCGATGTCGGACCAAAGGTCCTGGGCGGTGAGCGTGGTTTGGGCCATGACGTTTGCTTTCACGTATGGCAGGTCGGCTGGTAGGAAACGGTGAGGGGCCCGACGGGCGCCGTTTCGGTGACAAGCTTCCCTGCGCGAGGATTACCTCAATCAGGTTCAAAGGGACTTTCTCAGTCGGCACCGCATCCTTGTCAGGACATGGTGCCAACACCCCTAGCGGATGCCGCAACGCGCGTTGCGGCAGTCGAGATTCTAGACCAGGCCCAGGCGCTGGTGCAACGTGGTCGAGGTGGTGGTGTATTGCAGCAGGGTTTTGTCCTGCGGCCAAAGGTGGGCGGCGGCGGCGAAGGCGGCCAGCGTGGCCTCGTGGAAGCCGCAAAGGATGAGCTTCTTTTTACTGGGGTAGGTGTTGATGTCACCGACCGCAAAGATGCCTGGTGCGCTGGTGGCAAAGGACTCGGTGTTGACCACCAGCTGCTTGCGCTCGATCTGCAAGCCCCACTGCGCCACTGGGCCGAGCTTGGGCGAGAGGCCCAGGGCCATCACGAGCTGGTCGCAGGGCAGGGCCACCTCCTGCCCCTCGGCGTTCAGGCATTGCAAAGCCGTCAATCGCTCGCCTTCGCTCACGAGGGCCGTGGCTTGGCCGGCGATAAAGCGGATTTGGCCCGCCGCCACAGCGGCCTGGAAGGCTTGCACACGCGCAGGCTCGGCGGTGAACTGCTCGCGCCGGTGCATGAGCGTGACGCTGGCGGCACTGCCCACGGCGTCGAGCGCGGTCTGCAAGGCGGTGTCACCGTCGCCCGTGACCAGCAGGTGCTGGCCGGCGAAGTCGGGCAGCGCTTGCGAGCCGTGCCAAATCTGCCGGCCCAGGTGCGGTCCCAGGCCTTCGATGGGCAGGCTGCGTGGCACAAAGGCGCCGACACCGGCGGCGATGAACACAGTTTTGGCCAGCCAGCTGTTGCCGGCGCTGCTGGCCACGCGCCAACGGCCGTCGCTCTCGGCTTGCAGCGTCTCGACGGTCTGGCCCAGGTGCAGCGCTGGCTGGAAGGGCGCAATTTGCTGTTGCAGGCGCTCGACCAGTTCTCGACCGGTGCAGACCGGGATGCCAGGGATGTCGTAAATGGGTTTGTCGGCGTAGAGCTCGGCGCACTGGCCGCCCACATGGGGCAGGGCGTCGACGATCTGGCAGGCGATGCCTTGCAAGCCGAGCTGGAAGGCCTGGAACAGGCCCACCGGGCCTGCCCCGATCACGAGTGCATCGGTCTCGATCGGGTTGGCCATGGCGTGCTTCAGCGGATGAGTTCGCCGAGCTTGCCGGTTTTGTCTTTCCACTCGTCGGCGTCGGGCAGCGGGGCCTTGCGCTTGGTGATGCTCTTCCAGCTGGGCAGTTGGGCCAGCTCGGCGTTGAGCGCGATCATGTGGCGCTGGTCGGCCGGCAGGTCTTCTTCGGCGTAGATGGCGTTGGCCGGGCACTCGGGGATGCACACGGCGCAGTCGATGCACTCATCGGGATCGATGGTCAGGAAGTTCGGGCCTTCGCGGAAGCAGTCCACCGGGCAGACGTCGACGCAGTCGGTGTACTTGCAGCGGATACAGTTTTCGGTAACAACGTGGGTCATGGTGGGCTCTGAAGAAGGGG
>JBDLTR010000156.1:0-8977 GCA_039805705.1 Pseudomonadota bacterium | reverse complement strand
GCTTCATGGGGGTCGAATGTAGAGAGGCCGGGCGGCCGCGTCAACCGGAAAGCCCTGGCGCTCAGGCGCTGTCGGTTCCTGGCGACGCGGAGGCAAGCCTGCCGTCAGGCCCGGCTCAGGCCGTGCCGCCGACGGTCAGGCCGTCGATGCGCAGCGTGGGCTGTCCGACACCCACCGGCACGCTCTGCCCGTCCTTGCCGCAGGTGCCCACGCCCGAGTCGAGCGCCAGGTCGTTGCCGATCATCGACACGCGGTTCATCGCGTCCGGGCCGTTGCCGATCAGCGTCGCGCCCTTGACCGGGTAGAGGATGCGGCCCTTCTCGACCCAGTAGGCCTCGCTGGCCGAGAAGACGAACTTGCCGCTGGTGATGTCGACCTGGCCACCGCCGAAGTTGGTCGCGTACAGGCCCTTCTTGATGCTGGCGACGATCTCCTGCGGGTCCTTGTCGCCACCGAGCATGTAGGTGTTGGTCATGCGCGGCATGGGCACATGGGCATAGCTCTCACGGCGGCCATTGCCTGTGGGTTTCACGCCCATCAGGCGCGCGTTCATCGCGTCCTGGATGTAGCCGCGCAGGATGCCGTCTTCGATCAGCACATTCTTCTGGCTCGCATGGCCCTCGTCGTCCACATTGAGCGAGCCGCGGCGGTCGGCGATGGTGCCGTCGTCCAGCACCGTCACGCCCTTGGCCGCCACGCGCTGGCCGATGCGGCCAGAAAAAGCGCTTGAGCCCTTGCGGTTGAAGTCGCCTTCCAAGCCGTGGCCCACCGCCTCGTGCAGCAGCACGCCCGGCCAGCCCGGGCCGAGCACCACGGTCATCTCGCCGGCCGGTGCTGGGCGTGCTTCGAGGTTGGTGAGCGCCGCCTGGACGGCATCTTGAACATAGGACTCGACCATGGCGTCGTCGAAATAAGCCAAGCCAAAGCGGCCGCCCCCACCGCCGCTGCCGACCTCGCGGCGGCCGTTTTGCTCGGCGATCACCGTGACCGACAGGCGGATCAGCGGGCGCACATCGGCGGCCAGCGTGCCGTCGGCGCGCGCCACCAGCACCACGTCGTATTCGGTGGCCAGGCCGGCCATCACCTGCACCACGCGTGGGTCTTTGGCCCGGGCCAGCTTTTCCACTTTTTCGAGCAGCTGCACCTTGGCCGTGCTGTCCATGGTCGACATCGGGTCCAGCGAGGGGTAGAGCGAACGGCTGGCCGAGACCTTGCGGGCGGGCACCTTGACACGCTGGTGCTTGGCCGCGGCGGCAATGGCGCGCACCGTGGTGGCCGCGTCCATGAGCGAGGCTTCGGAAATGTCGTCGGAATAGGCGAAGGCGGTTTTCTCGCCCGCCACCGCGCGCACGCCCACACCCTGGTCGATGCTGAAGCTGCCGGTCTTGACGATGCCTTCTTCCAGGCTCCAGCCCTCCGAGCGGGTGTACTGGAAGTACAAATCGGCGTCGTCGACCTGGTGCGCCTGGATCGCGGCCAGCGCACGCGAGAGGTGCGATTCGTCCAGACCAAAGGGGTCGAGCAGCAGGGATTGGGCCGTGGCCAGGCGTTCGAGGGTGGGTTCGCGGGAAATCATGGGCACATTCTAGGCAGGCCAGCGCAACCTTGCCGGTGACCGGCCTCACCCAGGGGCTCAGGTCTGCACCAGCTGCTTGGCCTTGGCGATCGACATCAAAATCCCCAGCGCCAAGCCCAGCGTGACCATGGCGGTGCCGCCGTAGCTGATGAAGGGCAGGGGCACGCCCACCACCGGCAAGATGCCGCTGACCATGCCCATGTTCACAAAGGCATAGGTGAAAAAGATCATCGACACACTGGCGCCCAGCAAGCGGGTGAACAGTGTGGGGGCCTGGGCCGCGATCACCAGACCGCGGTAGACCATGAAGCACAGGGCGCCGATCAAGACCAGGTTGCCCATGAAGCCAAACTCCTCGCCGAAGGCCGCGAAGATGAAATCGGTGGTGCGCTCGGGGATGAATTCCAGGTGGGTTTGCGTGCCCTGCATGAAGCCTTTGCCCCAGAAGCCGCCCGAGCCGATCGCGATCATGCCCTGGATGATGTGAAAGCCCTTGCCCAGCGGGTCGCGCGTCGGGTCCAGCAGTGTGCACACCCGCTGGCGCTGGTACTCGTGCAGGACTTTCCAGTCCACCCCATCGGCGCACAGCGTGGGCTCCATCGCGACCAGCACCACCAGGCCCACCAGGCCAATGGCCACGGGCGGCAGGATCCAGCGCCACTGCAAGCCGGCGAAAAAGATCACCGAAAGCCCCGCCGCCAGCACCAAGAGCGAGGTGCCCAGGTCCGGCTGCTTCATGATCAGGCCCACCGGCACCGCCAGCAGCACGCCGGCCACGGCGAAGTCGAGCGGGCGCAGCTGCCCCTCGCGCTTTTGGAACCACCAGGCCAGCATCAAGGGCATGGCGATCTTGAGGATCTCGCTGGGCTGGATCACCACCCCCACATTGATCCAGCGGCGGGCACCTTTCTTGGTGATGCCAAACACGGCCACCGCCACCAGCAACAGCACGCCCACGGTGTAGATCGGCACGGCCAGCGACATCAGTTTTTGCGGCGGGATCTGGGCCACGGTGAACATGATGAAGCCGGCGATCAGCATGTTGCGCCCATGGTCGACAAAGCGCGTGCCGTGGTCATAGCCCGAGGAATACATGACCGTCATGCCCATGCAGGCGAGCAAGAACACGACAAAGGCCAAGGGCCCGTCGAAGCCCTCGATCAGGTGCAGGAAACGCCGCCACAGGGCATTTTTTTGGATCACGGCCAGCATGGCCCGAATTATCCCCTGCCGCCCTGGGCTGGCGCATGACCCGAGCGGGGCACGCCTTACCATCGGCGCATGCCCACCCGCACCACCCACCTGCTGTATTTGCACGGTTTCCGATCCTCACCCCGCTCGTTCAAGGCGCAGCGCATGGCCCAGGCCATCGCTGCGGTGGCCCCTGCACCGCACTGGTGGTGCCCACAGCTGCCGCCCTCGCCGGCCCAGGCCATGGCCAAGCTGCGCCAGGGCATCGCCGACTGGCCACGCCCGCGCATGGCCATCGTGGGTTCCTCGCTCGGCGGTTTTTATGCCCATGTGCTGGCGCGCCAGATCGGCTGCCGGCTGGTGCTGCTCAACCCGGCGGTGCACCCCGCACGCGACCTCGCCGGGCAGGTCGGTGAACACCCGGCCTGGCACGACCCGGCTGAACGCGTGCATTTCGAGGCCAGTCACATCGAGGCCTTGCGTGCCCTCGAAGCCACGCCCGCGCTGCGCACGCCGCCGACGCTGGCCGTGATCGCCCAGGGCGACGAGGTGCTCGATTGGCGCGAAATGTTGGCCGCCTATGGCCATGACCGTGTGCGCCTGGTGGCCGGTGGTGACCACGCGCTCAGCGACTTCGACACCCATTTGCCCGAAATCCTGGATTTCCTCGGCCTGGCCTGAGGGCGGCGCCAGAGGCGGCGTGGGACAATCTCGGCCATGTACGTTTTATTCGAAGAAGCCGGCAAATTCATGGCCGGGCGGGTCATGTCCGAGGCCGAAGCGTCGGCCCAGGTCGAGCTCGATTCGGGCAAGCGCGTCAAGCTCAAGGCCGCGCAGATGCTGCTCAAGTTCGACAAGCCCGCCCCCGCAACGCTGCTGAGCGAGGCCGCCGCCCTGGCGCAAACCATCGAGCTGGACCTCGCCTGGGAGTTCGCGCCCGAAGAGGAATTCGGTTTTGCCGACCTGGCCGCCGACTATTTTTCGGCCGGTGCCAGCCCGGTGCAGCAGGCGGCTGCGCTCTTGCGCCTGTTTGAGGCGCCGCATTACTTTCGCCGCGCGGGCAAAGGCCGCTTTCGCAAAGCCCCAGCCGAGACCGTGCAGCAGGCGCTGGCCGCAATCGAAAAGAAAAAACAGGTCCAGGCCCAGATCGAGGCCTGGGCACAGGACCTGGTGAACGGCCAGTGCCCCCCCGCGGTGCGCGAGCAGCTCTACAAAATCCTGTTCAAGCCCGACAAGAATGCGCCCGAATACAAGGCCGTGGTCGAGGCCAGCAAGGCCAGCCAAAAGGCCCCGCTGACGCTCTTGCAAGACGCCGGCGCCATCGACTCGCCCTGGGACTTTCACTGGCAGCGCTTTCTGTTCGAGTGGTTCCCCAAGGGCACCGGGTTTGCGAACGTGCAGGCGCCGGCCATCCACGACGCGCTGCCACTGGCCGAGGTGCAAGCGTTCTCCATCGACGACTCGCACACCACCGAGATCGACGACGCGCTCTCGCTGCAGGGCCTGGGCACCGGCACCGTCACCGTGGGCATCCACATCGCAGCGCCGGGCCTGGCGGTGCAGCCGGGCAGCGCGGTCGACCAGCTCGGCCGCGCGCGCCTGTCCACCGTCTACATGCCGGGCTACAAGATCACCATGCTGCCCGACGCCGTGGTGCAGCAGTACACCCTCAGCGAAGGCCAGGCCTGCCCGGCAGTCTCGCTGTACGTGACCTTCAGCGAAGCCGATCTGGAGATCCAAAAAACCGAAACGAAACTCGAGCGCGTGCCGATCGTCGCCAACCTGCGCCATGACCAGCTCGACGACCGCATCACGCGCGAGTGGCTCGAAGGCCAAGACATGAGTGACCACGCCGACGTGCCCGTCGGCCGCGCCACACTCGCGTTTTTCTGGCGCCTGGCCCAAACCCTCAAGGCGCGGCGCGAGGTGGTGCGTGGCAAGCCCGAGACCTTCAACCGACCCGACTACAGCTTCAAGCTCGAGCGCGCGAGCAACGACAGCCCGCCAACAGGCGAAGAAACCGTGCTGATCGGCGTGCGCCAACGCGGCGCGCCGCTGGACCTGATGGTGGCCGAGGCCATGATCCTGGCCAACAGCAGCTGGGGGCAGTGGCTGGCGCAACTGGGCGTGCCCGGCATCTACCGCAGCCAGGCCAGCCTCGCCCCGGGCGTGAAGGTGCGCATGGGCACCAAGGCGCTGCCGCACGCGGGCATTGGCGTGCCCAGCTACGCCTGGAGCACCTCGCCGCTGCGCCGCTACACCGACCTGGTCAACCAGTGGCAAATCATCGCCTGCACGCGCCACGGCGCCACCGCCGCGCTGGCCGCACCGTTCAAGCCCAAAGACGCCGAGCTGTTCTCGATCATCAGCGCCTTCGACGCCGCCTACAGCGGCTACAACAGCGTGCAGTCGGGCATGGAGCGTTTCTGGACGCTCAAGCACCTGCAACAGCAAGGCATCACCGAACTCGATGCGGCGCTGGTCAAGGAAGTGGGCGGCGGCGCCTGGTTGGTGCGCGCCGAGACCTTGCCGCTGGTGTTCACCGTGATGGGCGCACAAGGCCTGGCGCGCGGCGCCAAGGTGCGCGTCAAGCTCGGGGCGATCGACCTGATGGCCCTGGATGTGGCCGGCACCGTGACGGCGCAACTGGACAGTGTGGCCTCGGCGCCCGCAGACGAAGCGGCTGAGGAAGAAGACACCGAGAGCGCGGGCCCGCTGCACATCGCGGTGGACCTCAACGAGGCCGAGCCGTGAAGCGTGGGCTGCTGCGCTGGTTGGCCCTGTGCCTGCTCGCGGCCCTGGGCTTGCAGCTGTTTTTTGTCCTGCGCGTGGCCAGCATGGCGGTCATCGCGCCCGAGTCCACCAGCTTTGAACGCACCCAGGCCTGGCAAATCCTGCGGCGCGAAGGGCAGCTGCCCTGGCGCCAAACGTGGACCGATCTGCCGGCGATCGCCAAGACCTTACAGCGCGCGGTCATCGCGTCGGAAGACGACACGTTCAGCCAGCACGATGGCCTGCGCTGGGACGCGCTCAAAAATGCGTGGGACAAAAACAGCCGGGCCCAGGCCCGCGCCGAGCGCCAAGCCAGCCAGCGCCCCGGCGCGCCCGCGCCCCCAGCGAAGGTGGTGGGCGGCTCCACCATCACCCAGCAACTGGCCAAAAACCTGTTCCTCTCGGGCGAACGCACCCTGCTGCGCAAAGGGCAAGAGATGCTGATCACGCTCGCGCTCGAAGCCACGCTGAGCAAGGCCCGCGTCCTTGAGATTTACCTCAACAGCGTCGAGTGGGGGGAAGGCGTGTTCGGCGCCGAGGCCGCGGCGCGCCACTACTTTCGCAAGCCCGCCAGCCAGCTCAACGCCTGGGAAAGCGCCCGCTTGGCCGTGATGCTGCCGCGCCCACGCCACTTTGAAAAACTGCCCAACTCGGCCTATCTGGCCGAACGGGCTGAGGTGATCATGGGCCGCATGAACAGCGTGGTGTTGCCATGAGTGGCTCGGGCGGCACTGTGCGCATCCTGGGCATCGACCCCGGCCTGCAAACCACTGGCTTTGGCGTGATCGACATGAGCGGGGCCAAGCTGGCCTATGTGGCCAGCGGCGTGATCGAAACGACCAAGGGCGAGATGGGCAACCTGCCGGCGCGCCTGAAAGTGATTTACGACGGCATCCGCGAAATCCACGCGCGCTACCAACCCGATGTGGCCTCGGTGGAAATCACCTTCATGAACGTCAACCCGCAGGCCTCGCTGATGCTGGGACAAGCGCGCGGTTGCTGTGTGACGGCCCTGGTCTCGTGCGACCTGGCGGTGGCCGAGTACACCGCGCTGCAGATGAAGCAGGCCGTCACCGGCCATGGCCGCGCGGCCAAGTCACAGGTGCAGGAAATGGTCAAGCGCTTGCTGCAGCTGCCGGCTGCGCCGCGCCAAGACGCGGCCGACGCGCTGGGCCTGGCGATCACACACGCCCACGCCAGCCCCTCGATGAACAAGCTGGCTGCACAAGGCGTGCTCAACCGCAAGACCCACGGCATGTACCGCAGCGGCCGCAGCCACTGAGGCTCAAGAGACGATGTAGGCGGCGGCGCCTGCCGACATCAAGGTGCCGTCGGGGCCACAAAAGTCCATGCGCGCCGTGCCCACACGCGAGCCCACGCGCAGGCAGTGCGCATCGACCGTGAAGAACTCGCCAATGCCTGGGCGCAGGTAGTCGATGCGCAAATCGATGGTGCCCAGCTTGGCAAAGCGCTCCAGGCGTTTGGCGGGGGCCTCGTCCATGTGCTTGGCCGCGGCAGCGGCCATGACGGCCGCGCTGCCGATGGCATCCAGCGCGGCGCTGATCACGCCGCCGTGGATGCGGTGGTAGGCGAAGTGGCCCACCAGGGCGTCCCGCATCTCGATGCGCGCCTGCACGCGACCGGGTTCGATGCGGGTCAGTTTCAAACCCAGGGTCTGGTTGAAGACGATTTTTTCTTCGTAGATCTGGCGAAAACCTTCGAGGTATTCGGGCTCGAAGACAACAGGAGCGTGAGAACGGTGAACCATGCCCGCAGTTTAAAGCCGGCTGAAGTCGGGCTTGCGCTTCTCGACAAAGGCGCCAAACGCCTCGCGCGCCGCGGGCTCTTGCAGCATGCGGCCAAAGCTCTGCCCTTCGGTGGCCATGTGGGCCAAGACCTCGGCCTGCTGAGCCGCTTTCATGAGGCGCTTGGTTTCGACCAGCGAGCTCAGCGGTTTGGCCGCGAGCTTCTTGGCCTGCGCTTGCGCGTAGCCGTTGACCTCGGTGGGCGGCAGCACGCGGTTGACCAAGCCGACCTCGAGCGCGGCCTCGGCAAAAAACGGCTCACCCAAGAGCAAGGCCTCGGCCGCGCGGTGGTAACCGAACATGCGCGGGGCCAGCAGGCTCGACGCCGCTTCCGGGCACAGGCCCAGGTTCACAAAGGGCATGGAAAACGCGGCGTTGTCGCCGGCATAAACCAGGTCGCAGTGGAACAGCAGCGTGGTGCCAATGCCCACGGCCGGGCCGGCGACGGCGGCAATCAATGGCTTTTCCAGCGTCGCGATGCCGCGCAAAAAACGGAACACTGGCGAATCCTGCGTGGACGGCGGCTTGTTCAGAAAGTCGCCAATGTCGTTGCCCGCGCTGAAAATGCTTTCATGGCCCTGGATCACCACCACGCGCACACCGGCGTCGGTTTTGGCCTGCTCGATGCCATCGGCCAGGGCCGCGTACATGGCGCTGGTGATGGAGTTCTTTTTGTCCAGGCGGTTGAAGGTCAGGGTCATGACCCCGGCGTCGGTGTGCAAGAGGATGTCGGACATGGCGGTGCCTTTTTTGCAGGGCTTCGACAAGCTCAGCCCCAACGGTTGGGTGGTTCAGCGGATGCGGTTCCAGGTTTGGGTGCGGCCCAAGAGGGGGGCGCCGATGTAGCCGCGCACTTCAAGTTTGCGGCCACCGTCGATCGGCGTCAGTCGCAGACTGTACTCTTTGCCATTCTCCGGATCGAGGATCTTGCCCCCCTGCCACAGGTCTTTGCCCTCGGCTTTTTGGCCACCGCGGATGATCTCCATGCCGATCTTGGGCTGGTTCTTGCGGTCGTCGGTGCAGAGCACGCAAAGCGGCTCAGGGCTGGGGGCAGCGAGCGAGCGCTCCACCTTGCCCGAGAGGCCACCGTCGGGCCTTTGCACGATCGAGATCTCGGCCTTGGGCTGTCCTGTGGCGTCGTCGATGCTTTGCCACAGGCCGATCGGCGTCATCTGGGCCTGGGCCCAACCGGTGAGGGCCAGCAGGCCCAGTGCGAGGCGTTTGTGCATGGGGTCTCCTTTCAAGCCAATGCGGCGTCGGTGTCGAGCAGCACCTCGCTGCCGGCGCGGATGCGGCGCATCAGGCTCGAGGTTTCAGGCATGAGGCGGGTGAAGTAAAAGCGCGCCGTCTGCAGCTTGCCCAGGTAGAAGGGGTCGGGGCGCTGCGCCTGTGCTTCGGCCTGGGCGATTTTCTCGAGCGCGACCTTGGCCATGCGCGCCCAGAAGTAGCCCAAGACCAGGTGGCCGACCACGCGCAAATAGTCGACCGCGGCCGCGCCGACTTCGTCGGCGTTTTGCATGGCCTTCATGCCGATCTCGCCGGTCAGCTGGTTGATCTTTTGCCCCAGGTCGGCCAGCGGCCGGATGAATTCGCCCATGGCCTCATTGCCCATTTCAGCTCGGATGAAAGCCTC
>JBDLTR010000155.1:0-18840 GCA_039805705.1 Pseudomonadota bacterium | reverse complement strand
CGCCCAGCGCCCAACCCACGGCCGGGGCCGGCTTGCCGCCAATCTGCTCGACCAGGTAGTCGTAGCGACCGCCTCCGCAAATGGTGCCCTGTGCGCCCAGGCTTTCGGTGATGAACTCGAAGACCGTGAGGTTGTAGTAGTCCATGCCGCGCACCAGGCGCGGGTTGATGCGGTAGGCCACGCCATTGGCCTCGAGGATGGCCTTGACCGCGTGAAAGTGCGCGAGCGACGCCTCGCCCAGGAAGTCCAGCAGCTGCGGTGCCGACTCGACCACCGGGGCCATGGCCGGGTTCTTGGTGTCCAGGATGCGCAGCGGGTTGCTGTGCAGGCGGCGCTTGGCGTCTTCATCGAGCAGCTCGGCGTGCTGCTCGAAGTGCGCGATCAGCGCGGCGCGGTGCGCCTTGCGTTCTTCGGGCTGGCCCAGGCTGTTGAGCTCCAGGCGCACGTCTTTCAAACCCAGCTGTCGCCACAGGTCGTTGGCCAGCAAAATCAGTTCGGCATCCACCTCGGGGCCACCGAAGCCCAGCACCTCGGCGCCGATCTGGTGGAACTGGCGGTAGCGGCCGCGCTGGGGGCGCTCGTGTCGGAACATCGGGCCCATGTAGTACAGGCGCTTGCCGCCTTCATAGAGCAGGTTGTGCTCAACCACGGCGCGCACCAGGCCAGCGGTGCCCTCGGGGCGCAGCGTGAGTTGCTCGCCGTTCAGGCGGTCTTCGAAGGAGTACATCTCCTTCTCGACGATGTCGGTGACCTCGCCCAGGCCGCGCACAAAGAGCGCCGTGGGCTCGACGATGGGCAGGCGCACGTTGCGGTAGGCGTAGCGCGCCATCAGTTCTCGGACTTGGGTTTCGAGCCATTCCCAGCGCGCCGAATCGGGCGGCAGGATGTCGTTCATGCCCTTGACGCCCACGAGTTTCGTGGCCTTGGGCTGTTTGGCGGTGTTGTCTGTCATGAATGCGGATCAGGCTTTGGCCGCGCCAAAGCGTTTCTGGATGTAGTCCTCGACGATGCGCTGGAATTCCTGGGCGATGCCCTCGCCGCGCAGCGTCAGGCGTTTTTCGCCGTCGATGAACACCGGCGCGGCCGGCGCCTCACCGGTGCCGGGCAGGCTGATGCCGATGTCGGCGTGTTTGCTCTCGCCCGGGCCGTTGACGATGCAGCCCATCACGGCCACTTTCATGCCCTCGACGCCTGGGTACTTGCCGCGCCAGACCGGCATCTGTGCACGCAGGAAATCGTCGATCTGCTTGGCCAGCTCCTGGAAGGTGGTGCTGGTGGTGCGGCCACAGCCTGGGCAGGCGGTGACGCTGGGCACGAACACGCGCAGGCCCAGCGACTGCAGGATTTCCGAAGCGATCACCACCTCTTGCGTGCGTGCCTCGCCGGGTTGGGGCGTGAGCGAAACTCGGATCGTGTCGCCAATGCCCTCTTGCAACAAGATGCCCAGCGCGGTGCTCGAAGCCACCGTGCCCTTGGTGCCCATGCCGGCTTCGGTCAGGCCCAGGTGCAGCGGGTAGTCGCAGCGGCGCGCGAGTTCGCGGTAGACCGAGATCAGGTCCTGCACGCCCGAAACCTTGCACGAGAGCGTGATCTGGTTGCCGTCCATGCCCATGGCTTCGGCGCGCTGGGCCGAGCCAATGGCCGACTGGATCAGGGCCTCGTACATGACCTGGCGGCCTTCAAAGGGTTCGGCGCGCTGGCTGTTGGCATCCATCAGCTCGGCCAACAGCTCCTGGTCCAGGCTGCCCCAGTTGACACCGATGCGGATGGGTTTGCCAAAGCGCTGCGCGACCTCGATCATCTGGCCGAATTGCAGGTCGCGCTTGTCGCCCTTGCCGACGTTGCCCGGGTTGATGCGGTATTTGGACAGGGCCTCGGCACAGGCCGGGTAGTCGCTCAGCAGGCGGTGGCCGTTGTAGTGGAAGTCGCCGATCAGCGGCACGTCGATGCCCATCTTGTCGAGCTGTTCACGGATGTGCGGCACGGCCTGCGCGGCCTCGGGCGTGTTGACGGTGATGCGCACCATCTCGGAGCCTGCCAGCGCGAGTTCCTTGACCTGGATCGCGGTACCGATGGCATCGACCGTGTCGGTGTTGGTCATGGACTGCACGCGCACCGGCGCACCACCGCCGACGGTGACGACGCGGCTGCCCCAGACCACGCGGGCCTGGCGGCTGCGCCGTGCTGCAGGCCGGGCGATTTCGATGGGTGTGTTGCTCATGGTTTGAGTTGCAAACGGGCTTCGTTGTTGCGGGCGTGGGGCTGGAGGTCGACGGCTTGGCCTTGCCAACGCAGCTCGGCGCTGTCGGCTTTGCCCACATAGACGAACAGGGGCGCGCTCGGCGACAGGGCCAGGGTCTCACCCGCCTTGACGGTGCGTTTGACCGGCATCTGGCCTTGGCTGTCGCGCACCTCGATCCAAGCGTCGGCGCGCAAACGGATCGTCAGGCTGTGCGCCGCGTCCGCGGCCGCCGGCGCAGCGGCGGCGCTGGGCACGGGTGCGGCGGGGCGGGCGCTGGACGCAGGCTGCGCCGAGGGCAAGGCTACAGAGGCGCCTGCACTGGCCGCTGGCGTGGGGGCTGCGGGCACAGCCGGTGGCGCGGTGTCTCGGGCCGTGCTGGCGGCGGCGGAAGCGGCCGAGGCGGGCTCCACCATGGCCATCGGATCGCTGGCTTGGCCCATGGGCACGGCCGCTTGTGCGGGATCGGGCATTTCTTCCACCACACCCTCGGCTTTGCGCTCGCTGCTGGGCCACCAGACCAAAGCGGCGGCGCCGAGCAGCATCAGCACGGCCAGCACCAGCACTTGGCGCGACAGGCCCTTGCCCGAGTTGTTGCGTGGCGGCGACGTCACCGCAGGCCTGCGGCTGTGCAGCCCGACCGGTTCGATGGCGCGCACAGGGGCAGCATGGGGCAAGGCGGCCAGGACCGGGACCGGATCGATGCCCAGTTGGCGGCACACCGATTGGGCCAAAGCCCGCTCGAAAGCCACGCCTTTGAAGTGGGCATGGTCGTCCGCCTCCAGCGCCTCGAGCTGGCGCACGCTGACCTTCAGGTGCACCGAGAGCACGGCCAGGTGCAGCCCTTTGGCTTCGCGCGCGGCGCGCAGCATCTGCCCGGCCGTGGGGCCTGCGGCTGCGGAGGGGTCTGAAGCGTCGAAGGTGCTCATGGTGTGCTCGCCGGCAGTCAAGAAACCAAAGGCTGGATCGGGATCACACTTTGCGCGCGCTGCTGGGCGATGCGCTCGTGCACCCGGGTGCGGTCTTTCACATCGCCGGCCAATTGTCCGCAGGCGGCGTCGATATCGTCACCCCGTGTCTTGCGCACCGTGGTCACGATGCCGGCATCCAGCAATTGCTTGGCGAATGCCTGCACCCGCGCTTGGGGCGAGCGCAGCAGGCCCGAGGCCGGAAAGGGGTTGAACGGGATCAGGTTGAACTTGCAGCGGATGCCGTGGCGCTGCACCAGGGCGATGAGTTCGCGCGCGTGCTCGGCCTGGTCGTTGACGCCGTCGAGCATGCAGTATTCGAAGGTGATGAAGTCGCGCGGCGCGTGCGCGAGGTAGCGCTCACAGGCCTGCAGCAACTCATCCAGCGGGTATTTGCGGTTGAGCGGCACCAGCGAATCGCGCAAGGCGTCGTTGGGGGCGTGCAAGGAGACGGCCAGCGCCACTGGGCAGTCCTGCGCCAGGCGGTCGATCATGGGTACCACACCCGAGGTCGAGACCGTGACGCGGCGGCGCGAAAGGCCGTAGGCGTGGTCGTCCAGCATGACCTTGAGCGCGGGGATCAGGGCGCCGTAGTTTTGCAATGGCTCGCCCATGCCCATCATCACCACGTTGGAGATGACGCGTTCTTCGGTGTTCAGGTGTTGGCGCAGGAAATGTTCGGCAAACCACAGCTGCGCCAGGATCTCTGCCGTGCTCAGGTTGCGGCTGAAGCCTTGGTGACCGGTGGAGCAAAAACGGCAGCCGACCGCACAACCGGCCTGCGAGGACACGCACAGCGTGCCGCGGTCGTCCTCGGGGATGAACACGGTTTCGACCGCATTGCCATCGCCCACATCGAACAGCCACTTGATGGTGCCGTCCTGCGAGATGTGCTGGCTGACGACCGGCAAGGCACGGATGTGTGCCGCGGTCTTGAGCTTTTCGCGCAGCGACTTGGCCAGATCGCTCATCTGGTCGAAATCGCGGGCGCCCCGCTGGTGGATCCAGCGGAACAGCTGGGTCGCGCGGAAACGCTTTTCGCCCAGCCCTTCGCAAAAAACGGCCAGACCTTCCAGATCGAATTCGAGAAGGTTGGCCGTCATGCTGGGTGAGTCGCGAAGGTTCGCGACCGGATCAACGGTTGTAAACGTTCATGCCGGGGAAGAAGAACGCCACTTCCACGGCTGCGGTTTCAGGGGCGTCCGAGCCGTGCACCGCATTGGCGTCGATGCTGTCGGCGAAATCGGCGCGGATGGTGCCGGGGGCGGCCTTCTTAGGGTCGGTGGCGCCCATCAGGTCGCGGTTCTTGGCGATGGCGCCTTCGCCCTGCAGCACCTGGATCATGACCGGACCGGAGACCATGAAGTCCACCAGGTCTTTGAAGAAGGGGCGCTCTTTGTGCACGGCGTAAAACTGCTCGGCTTCGCCGCGCGAGAGGTGGGCCATCTTGGCGGCCACGACTTTCAGGCCAGCGGCTTCGAAGCGGGCGTAAATCTGGCCGATGACGTTCTTGGCCACTGCGTCGGGCTTGATGATGGAGAGGGTGCGTTCGATCGCCATGGTGTTTTCCTGTTGAGCGTGATTTTGAAAGCGTTTTTGCCGATCGGCAAAGCCCTTTATTCTAACCTGAGCGCCTCGGTCACACCCGCGATCCTGCCAGGCCCTGGCTTGACCAGGGCATCCACCGCGCAACACAGGCAGGACACCTTGGATCCCGTCCGAGGGTGACCATCCAGCGCTTCAGCGGCCGCGGCCGCCGGCCTTGCGGCGCCCGCCCCGGCCAGCGCCTTTCTCGGCCAGCTTGTGGCGGCTGAAGCTGTCCGCCCCGATGTAGCCCAAGCTGGTGCGCATCGGATCGGGCTGGGCAGCGCCCTGCCCTTTGCCTGGCTTGGCCTTGTTGGTTTTGCCGCGTGCCTGGGCCGGAAGGGCCGTGCCGGCTTGGCCGCGACCACCGGTGCGGGGGCCGCGTTGGCCGCGCGGGCCTGGCCCTGGCCGTTGGGCCGGCGATCGCTCGCGCTCGGGGGCGCCGGCGGCTTTCATCAGGGCCCGGATATCGGCTTCACCCAGCTCCAGCCAGGCGCCTCGGCGCAGGCCGTGTGGCAGCACCATGGCGCCGTAACGGATGCGGATCAGGCGGCTGACCGCATGGCCCACCGCCTCCATCATGCGGCGCACCTCGCGGTTGCGGCCCTCGGCGATGGTCACGCGGTACCAGCAATTGGCGCCTTCACCACCACCGTCTTCGATGCTGCCAAACTGGGCAGGGCCGTCGTCGAGCATCACCCCGTCCAGCAGCTGCTGCCTTTCTTCGTTGGTGAGCGCGCCCAAGACGCGCACCGCGTACTCGCGCTCAAGGCCGAAACGCGGGTGCATGAGCCGGTTGGCCAGCTCGCCCGAGCTGGTGAACAGCAACAGGCCTTCGGTGTTGAGGTCCAGGCGCCCCACCGATTGCCATTTGCCGTGCTGCAGGCGTGGCAGCTTGCGGAACACGCTGGGCCGGTTTTGCGGGTCGTCGTGGCTGACGATCTCGCCAGCGGGCTTGTGGTAAGCGATCACGCGCGCCGGCGGGGGCTCGATGCGCACGCGGATCGGCTTGCCGTTGACCTTGATCTGGTCGCCGTACTGGATGCGCTGGCCCACATGGGCCGGCTCGTTGTTGACCGAAATCCGGCCTTCCAGGATGAGCTGCTCCATCTCCAGGCGCGAGCCCATGCCGGCCTGGGCCAGCACCTTGTGCAATTTGGGCGAATCCGCCTGCGGCGGCAGCACGCGCTTGCCGGGAAATTCAGGGCTGGAGGCGCCGCTATCCTCCTCGGCATCGAAATGGCCCGACACCACATCGGCCAGGACAACGGCCTTGAAGCCGCTGCCAGCAGCGTCCTGCGGGCGCTGCGCAGATGCCTTGCCTTCGTCGGTGGTCTCGGGCTCAGGAGGGTGTGTGCTGTTCATGGCTGCTCGGCGGAAGGGTTGGGCGCAGGCAGCGCATCGGGCTCGGCGGGTGTGTCGTCGGTGGCGGCTGGGACCTCGGGGCTTGGCGCATCGAGCACCTTGTCGGCTGGCGAGGCGCCTGCAGCGGCCAAGGCTTCAATGGGCAACAAGGCCTCTTCCAGCGACAAAGTGGGCTGGTCAAGCCCATCGTCCAGGCCCAGCCCCGCCAACGCGTCGCTGGCCTGATCGACCGAGCTCAGCAGCGGCAACTGGTCGAGCGAGGCCAAGCCCATGTCGTCCAGGAACTGGCGGGTGGTCGCGTACAGGGCTGGACGGCCCACGGTCTCGCGGTGGCCAATCACCTCGACCCAGCCACGGTCCTCGAGCTGTTTGAGGATCTGCGAATTGATGGTGACGCCCCGGATGTCTTCCATATCGCCACGCGTGACAGGCTGGCGGTACGCGATGATGGCCAGGGTTTCCAGCACGGCACGGGTGTACTTGGGCGGCTTTTCGGGGTGCAGCTTGTCCAGGTACTGGCGCATCTCGGGCCGGCTCTGAAAGCGCCAGCCACTGGCCACGCTGACCAGCTCCAGCCCGCGCGGGGTCCACTCTTGCTGCAACTCGGCCAGCAGCTCGCGCAGGGTGTCGGCGCCCAGGGCATCGTCAAACAGCACGCGCAGCTCGCGCAGGGGCAAAGGTTGGGCCGTGCACAGGAGGGCCGTTTCAAGGACACGTTTGGCTTGTGCCGTGTTCATGGCTCGGTCTTTAAGGGAGCAACGCGCGCCGCGCGTCGGGTGGGTGTGAAGGGCAACAGCACAACAGGCAAGGGCCTGGGCGAGGCCTGCGCGGCAAGCTCAGCCCGTCTGAGCAGGCCTGACGCGTCAGTCGGGGTCATTGTAGCGGAGGCCCAATGCCTGGAGGGCCGCCTGCAGGTCGGCCGGCAGCGGTGAGCGCCAGCGCAGCGCCTGCCCAGTGACCGGGTGGTTCAACGCCAGCTGCCAGGCGTGCAGGGCCTGGCGCGTCAGACCCGCCAGGGGCTTGCCGCCGTACACCGTGTCGCCCAGCAGCGGGTGGCCAAGGTGCGCCATGTGCACACGGATCTGGTGGGTGCGGCCAGTGTGCAGGGTGCAGCGCACCAGGCAGGCCTCTTCGTTTTGATCCAGGCATTCGAGCGTGGTGCGGGCGGTTTTGCCCGGCTGCTGCGCCAAATCGACGACCGCCATGCGCAAGCGATTTTGCGGATCTCGGCCGATGGCGGCATCCACCACCCGCTCTCTGGGGCCTGGCCATGCACGGTGCCCCAGGGCCAGGTATTGGCGGCTGACCTCGCGCGCGGCGATCATGCGCACCAAGGCCTCCATGGCCACGCGGGTGCGTGCCACCACCATCAGGCCGCTGGTGTCCTTGTCCAGCCGGTGCACGATGCCCCCGCGCGGCAAGTCCTTGGCCTGCCCATCGAGCGCCAGCAGGCCATTGAGCAAGGTGCCACGCCAGTGGCCGGGCGCCGGATGCACCACCAGCCCCGCGGGCTTGTTCACCACACGCAGGTGCTCGTCGAGGTGAACCGTCTCGATCGGCAGGTCCTCGGCCATAAAAGCGCTCGACTGCGGCGTGGGCCTGAGGCAAATCGCCAGCGCCTGGCCCTGGCGCAATTTGCTGGCCGGCTTGCTGACCGGGCGGTCGTCCACGAGCACATCACCCGCCTCGACGCGTTGCTGCAGGTAGCTGCGTGAGAACTCCGGGATGAGTTCCGCCAACGCACGGTCAAGCCGTTGCCCATGCTGGGCCGCTGCGGCCGAGAAGTGCCGCCACTCGGCCTGTTCGGCCTCGTCGTCGAGCGGGCTGTCGCACAGCACTTCGCAGGGGGCGGTCGATATAATAAATGTCAATGAACAGCTCTGAGGTTTCACCCATGCGGGCCCACCGATTATCGGCGCTCAGCGCCGCTTGCTTGCTGAGCTTGGGGCTGGCCCTGCTGAGCGGCTGCGCCAACGCCCCCAAAGACGCCACCCAGGGCTGGACGCCCGAGCGCCTGTACGAAGAAGCGCGCGATCAGGCCAATTCGGGCGCCTGGGACAAGGCCATCGGCATGTACGAAAAGCTCGAGGGCCGCGCCGCGGGCACCGTGCTGGCCCAGCAGGCCCAGATCAACAAGGCCTACGCCCAATACCGCTACAACGAAAAGGTGCAGGCGATCGCCACGCTCGAGCGCTTCATCCGCCTGCACCCCACCAGCCCCGCCCTCGATTACGCGATCTACCTCAAAGGCCTGATCAACTTCAACGAGAACCTGGGCCTGTTTTCTTCGCTGATCAACCAGGATTTGTCCGAGCGGGACCAAAAAGCGGCCAAAGAGTCCTACGAGGCTTTTCAAGAGCTGGTCAAGCGCTTTCCCGAGTCGAAGTACACGCCCGATGCGCGCCAGCGCATGACCTACATCATCAACTCGCTCGCGGGCTACGAGGTGCATGTGGCGCGCTACTACGCCCGCAAGGGCGCCTATGTCGCCGCGATCAACCGCGCGCAACAGGCGCTGAACGATTACCAAGGGGTGCCAGCCGCGGAAGAGGCATTGGCCATCCTGGTCTACGCCTACGGCCAGCTGGGCATGAACGACCTGCGCGACGACAGCCGGCGCGTGCTTGAGAAAAATTACCCCCAGTCCAAGTTCTTGGACAACCCGCTCTCGGGGCGCCAGTCAAAGCCCTGGTGGCAGCTGTTCTGGTGAGGCCAGCGCCCGCAAGCTGGCGTTGAACTCGGCCGGGTCTTGCAGCAGCCGCATCGGCGGCAGCGCCGCCAGCAATCGCCGGCCATAGCCCTTGCCCGTCAGACGCGGGTCACACACGACCAAGATGCCGCGGTCGCTTTCGCTGCGGATCAGCCGCCCTGCCCCTTGCTTGAGCGCCACCGCCGCCTCGGGCAGGGCCTGGTGGGCAAAAGCGCTATGCCCCTGCTGCTCCAGCCTTTGGGCGCGCGCCTGCTGCACCGGATCGTCGGGCGGCGGGAAGGGCAGTTTGTCGATCACCACCAGTTGCAGCGCATCACCCGGCACGTCAAAGCCCTCCCAGAAGGAGGCCGAGGCCACCAGCACACAACCGGGCTGGCCGTCGCGATCGCCTTCGCGAAAGCGCTCCATCAGGCGCCGCTTGGGACTTTGCCCTTGCACCAGCACCTCGAGCCCCAGACCACTGTCCAGCCGCGCTTGCAAAAATTCGCCGATGGTGCGCATGGACTGCAGCGTGGTGGTCAGCACCAGGGTGCGGCCGCCCAAGGTGCGCGCCGCCTCCAGCACGAGTTGGGCCACATCGAGCGCGTGCTGGCGCTCGCCAGGCGCGCTGATCCCCGCAGGCACGTACAACGCCGCCTGCTGTGCGTAGTCAAACGGGCTGCTCACTTGCAAGGTGCGTGCCGCAGTCAACCCACAGGGCTGGGTGAACCAGCGCAGGCTGGGCTCATCGCCCAATGTGGCCGAGGTGAAAATCCAGGCGCGCGCGCCCAGCGGTGCACCGCCCGGCCCTGGCGCCGCGCCATCGTCCTGCGCAGCCGTCGGCAAAACGGCGGGTGGTGGCGCGGTGAGCTGCGCGAAACGCTCGGCAATGTCCAGCGGCGCCTGGACCAAACGCAGCGCCGAGGAGACCTCGGCCCAACGCACTCCGTTCTCATCAGGTGCTTGCAGGAACAGGCCGCAGCGCTGACGCAGGCCCTGGCAGCGCTCGTGCAGGCGCAAAAAGTCGGGCGCCAATTCGCTGACCGTGTCCAGGCCTTGCGCCAGCGCCTCCAGCGCCTGGGTCACAGCGCTCAAGGCCTGCGCCCAATCGTCGGGCGCCACGCCTTGCGGGCCTTGGCCGGCCCAGCGCAGGCGCACGGCGCCTCGGTGCTGGCCTGCCGCCAGGCGCCAGTCGCGCGTGGTGGTCTCCAGGCGCTGGGCCAGTCCCTGCCAATCGACCAGGCCACGCGCCAGCTGCAAACCGTTGGCCAGCACGTCGCGCGCGAGTTCGAGCAGCTGCACCGTCGAGAGTTCCTGTCCCAAAAAGTTCACGCCGATTTCGTTGAGCTGGTGCGCCTCGTCGAACACCGTGACGCGCACCGTGGGCAAAAGCTCGGCCACGCCCGATTCGCGCACCGCCAGGTCGGCGAAAAACAGGTGGTGGTTGATCACCACCACATCGGCGGCCAGGGCCTCTTTGCGGGCCAGGTTCACATGGCAGGCTTTGTAGCGTGGGCAATGGCTGCCCAGACAGTTCTCTCGGGTGGACGTGACCAGCGGCCAGAGCGCAGACGATTCGTCCAAGCCTGGCAATTCGGCCAAATCACCGCTGTGTGTGGTCTGTGCCCACTGCTCGACACGGGCGATCGCGCGCTGCTGGGCGCTCTGCGACGCCGAGGGGTGGTGCCGGGCCTGCTCCAGCCGGTGCAGGCAGAGGTAGCTTGAGCGCCCTTTGAGCAAGGCCACACGCAGGGGCAAGTTCAGGGCTTGGGCCAGGCGAGGCAGGTCGCGGGCGTGGAGTTGGTCTTGCAGCGCTTTGGTGGCCGTGGAGACCAGGGCCCGCTGACCACTGAGCAGCACCGGCACCAGGTAAGCAAAGGTCTTGCCGACACCCGTGCCGGCTTCGACGGCCAACACGCCGCCGGCTTCGACGGTCTCGCTGACCGCCTGGGCCATGGCCAACTGGCCCTCGCGCGGCACAAAGCCGGGCCAGGCACGCGCCAAAGGCCCCTGCGCCGACAGCGCCATGGACACCCCCTCGAACAAACGGCTCACGCCGGTTCCTTGGGGTCGATCATCCACTGCAAGCGCGCGATCTCGTCACGCAGAGCCAAGCGGCGCTTTTTCAGCCGCCGGGTGCGCAACTCGTCGCCGGGCCCCGGGTGTTCGGCCATCTGGTCGATCAGGGCATCGAGGTCGGCATGCTCGATCTGCAGCTCGATCAGCCGGCGCTGGGGTGAGCGCTGGTCCTGGGTCTGGCTGTCGATCACGGGCGCGCCCCTTCGGCTTTGTCGCGCAACCGCTCGTCGCGCTGCTGGGTGCGCCAAGCCCGCTCCTCGGCGTTGACCGCCAGCTCGCGGGCGCGGATCGGCGCCAGCGCATCACGGCGGCTGCGGCGCACGTCGGCCAGACAGGCGTTGACGGCAAAGCGCTGCCAACATTCGCGCTGACGCTCGGCATGCGCCTGCTCGATGGCCTCGCGTTCGGCCTGCAACTCTGCGCGCGCACGGGCGATGCGGACCTCGGTGTCCTCGTCGGCCGCAGGCGACTGGGCACTGACCCAGGCCAGCGCGCAACCGAGCAACAGGTACCAAGCGCGGGTCATGTGAGTTGCGTGTTCACGGTGCGGTGCTCGAGCGCGAGGAATTCGCTCGAACGCATTTCATTGAGCCGAGAGACGGTGCGCGGGAACTCGTGCGCCATCGGCCCCTCGGTGTAAAGCATCTCGGGGGCCACCGCGGCCGAGACGATCAGCTTGACCCGGCGGTCGTAGAGCACGTCGATCAGCCAGGTGAAGCGGCGCGCCTCGGACGCCAGTTTGACCGGCATTTCGGGCACATCGGACAGCAACACGGTGTGGAACTGGCTGGCGATCTCCAGGTAATCGTTTTGCGAGCGCGGCCCGCCACACAGGGTGCGAAAGTCGAACCAGATCACGCCCCCTGCACGGCGCAAAGCGCGGATCTGGCGGGCCTCGATGTTCAGCACCGGGTCTTCGTCGGGGCCCGTGGCCAGCTGTTCAAACGCCTGTCCCATGGCGGCCTGGGTCTCGGCGTTGAGCGGGGTTTTGTAGAGGTCCAGCAATTCCAGGGTCCGGCGGCGGTAGTCGGTGCCGTTGTCCACGTTCAGCACTTCCATGCGGGCATTGAGCAGGTCGATGGCCGGTAGGATGCGGTCGCGGTGCAGGCCGTTGGGGTACAGGCCCGAGGGGATGAAGTTGGAGGTGGTGACAAAACCCACCCCGTTGTCGAACAGCGCCACCAGGAGGCGGTGCAGGATCATGGCGTCGGTGATGTCGGCGACATGGAATTCGTCAAAGCAGATCAGGCGGTAGCGCTTGGCCATGCGCTTGCCCAGCTCGTCGAGCGGGTTGACCGTGCCTTGCAGACCCGCCAGTTCGCGGTGCACCTCGCGCATGAACTCGTGGAAATGCAAGCGCGTCTTGCGGGTGATCGGCACCGCTTCGTAAAAGCAGTCCATCAAAAAACTCTTGCCCCGCCCCACCCCGCCGTACATGTAGACGCCCTTGGGGATCTCCGGGCGGCTCAGCAGTTTCTTCAAGGGGTTGGAGCGCTTGGCCTTGTAGGCGCTCCAGGCCTGCGCGCAGCGCTCGAGCGCGTCGATGGCGCGCAGCTGCGCAGGGTCGCTCTGGTAGCCGCGCTTGCGCAGCTCTTCTTCGTAAACAGCACGAACAGACATGGACTTGGGGCTCTGGCATCAAAAAACCCGGGGCAGGCCCGGGTTTGCGGCTGGGGAAACTGTACCCGAAACGCCCTGCAGATGCAGGCGCCTCGGGCTCAGTGGCCTCAGAAGTTCAGCGTGCGCTTGTCCACGGCCAAGGCCGCCTCTTTGGTCGCCTCCGACAACGAGGGGTGGGCGTGGCAAATGCGCGCGATGTCCTCGGCGCTGGCCTTGAACTCCATCGCCACCACGGCCTCGGCAATCAACTCGCTGGCCATGGGGCCGACGATGTGCACGCCCAGGATCTCGTCGGTCTTGGCGTCGGCCAGGAACTTCACCATGCCGGTGGTGTCGCCGAGCGCACGGGCACGGCCGTTGGCCAGGAAGGGGAAGGTGCCCGCCTTGTACGCCACGCCATCGGCCTTGAGCTGCTGCTCGGTGCGGCCGACCCAGGCGATCTCGGGGCTGGTGTAAATCACCCAGGGGATGGTGTTGAAGTTCACATGGCCGTGCTGGCCGGCGATGCGCTCGGCCACGGCCACACCCTCTTCCTCGGCCTTGTGCGCCAGCATCGGACCACGCACCACGTCGCCCACGGCCCAGATGCCGGGCACGCTGGTCTTGCAGTCGCCGTCGACCACGATGGCGCCACGTTCGTCCAGTTGCAGGCCAACGGCTTCGGCGTTGAGGCCGGTGGTGTTGGGCACGCGCCCGATCGAGACGATCAGCTTGTCGGCGTCCAGCGTCTGGGCTTCGCCCTTGGCGTTGGTGTAAGCCACCGAGACGCCCTTCTTGGAGGCCTTGACCTCGCCAACCTTGACGCCCAGCTCGATCTTCAGGCCCTGCTTGTCGAAGGCCTTCTTGGCTTCCTTGGCGATTTGCTCATCGACCGCGCCCAGGAAGGTCGGCAGGCCTTCGAGGATGGTGACGTCGGCACCCAGACGGCGCCAGACCGAGCCCATCTCCAGGCCGATCACGCCGGAACCGATCAGCACCAGCTTCTTGGGCACGGCCCCCAGACGCAGCGCGCCGTCGTTGGACAGCACGGTCTCTTCGTCAAAGGGCACGCCGGGCAGTGCGCGGGCATTCGAGCCGGTGGCGACGATGACCTGTTTGCCAACGATGGACTCCTCGGCCTTGCCGCTCACCTTGACCTCGTAGCCGCCCTCGGCCTTGGCCACAAAAGCGCCACGGCCGTGGAAGAACGAGACCTTGTTCTTTTTGAACAGGTACAGGATGCCGTCGTTGTTCTGCTTCACGACGTTGTCTTTGCGGGCGACCATCTTGGCCACGTCGATCTTGACGTCTTTGGCGCTGATGCCGTGCTCAGCAAAGTGGTGGTTGGCGTGCTCGAAATGCTCAGACGACTGCAGCAGCGCCTTGGAGGGGATGCAACCCACATTGGTGCAGGTGCCGCCCGGAGCGGGGCCGCCCGCGGCGTTCTTCCACTCGTCGATGCAGGCCACGTTGAAGCCCAGCTGGGCCGCACGGATGGCGGCGATGTAGCCACCAGGACCACCGCCGATGACGACCACGTCAAATTGTTTGCTCATAAATGCTCCGAAACTTTTGCCCTGAGGGCTGGTTCATGACGCACACACAGCGCGTCGCGAGCGCTGCCAGGGCAAGGCGCGGGTGTCGCACAACCGGAGCGTACTTCCTGTACGCGAGGATTGTGCGATCGGGTCCCGCAACGCCGCCATGGCTGCGCGCAGTAGCGCCCCCTTACAGGTCGAACAGCAGGCGCGAGGGGTCCTCCAGCGCTTCCTTCATGGCCACCAGGCCCAGCACGGCTTCGCGGCCGTCGATGATGCGGTGGTCGTAGGACATGGCGAGGTAGTTGATCGGGCGCACCACCACTTGGCCGTTTTCGACCACGGCGCGGTCCTTGGTGGCGTGCACGCCCAGGATGGCCGACTGCGGCGGGTTGATGATGGGGGTGGACATCATGGAGCCGAAGGTGCCACCGTTGGAGATGGAGAAGGTGCCGCCAGTCATTTCTTCAATGCCCAGCTTGCCATCAGCAGCTTTCTTGCCGAATTCAGCGATCTTCTTCTCGATGTCGGCAAAGCTCATCTGGTCTGCATTGCGCAGGATGGGCACCACCAAACCACGGGGCGAACCCACAGCGATACCGATGTCGAAATAGCCGTGGTAGACGATGTCGTTGCCATCGACCGAAGCGTTCAGGATCGGGAATTTCTTCAGGGCGTGCACAGCAGCCTTGACGAAGAAGCTCATGAAGCCCAGCTTCACGCCGTGGGTCTTCTCGAATTTCTCTTGGTGCGTCTTGCGCAGCGCCATCACGGGAGCCATGTTCACTTCGTTGAAGGTTGTGAGGATGGCGTTGGTGGCTTGCGATTGCAGCAGACGCTCTGCGATGCGGGCACGCAGACGTGTCATGGGCACGCGCTCTTCGGGGCGGTCGCCCAAGCTCACGGCGGGAGCCGACACTTGAGGCAGCACCTTGGTGGGCGCACCCGTGGGAATGGCCACGGCGGGCGCAGCAGCGGGCTTGGCTGCAGCGGCGAGCACATCACCTTTGGTCACGCGACCGTCTTTGCCAGTGCCAGCCACTGAGCCAGCAGCCATGCCGTTGTCGGCCATCAGCTTGGCGGCAGCAGGCATGGCCACGCCGGATTTGTCGGCGGCGGGGGCCGCTGCGGGAGCTGCCGCAGGAGCGGCGACAGGTGCAGCAGCACCGGCTTTGCCTTCGGTGTCGATCTTGGCGATGACTTGGTCGCTCTTGACCGTGCCACCGTCACCGACCACCAGCTCAACCATCACGCCAGCAGCGGGCGCGGGCACTTCAAGCACGACTTTGTCGGTTTCGATTTCGATCAGGATTTCGTCGGCAGCGATGGCCTCACCGGGCTTTTTCTTCCAGTTCAACAGCGTGGCAACTTCCACGGATTCGGACAACTGGGGGACCTTGACTTCTACGATAGCCATTTTTCAACTCTTTCTGTTTGTCGTTTCGGGTGGCAATTACTTGGTGAGCACAACGCCCTTGATCTTGGCAAAAGCGGCTTCGAGCAGCGCCTTTTGCTGATCTTGGTGCAGGTGGGCATAACCGACGGCGGGTGAGGCAGAGGCGGCACGACCCGCGTAGCCCAGCTTCTGGCCTTCCAGCATTTCTTCGCGGATGTTGTGCTGAATGAAGAACCAGGCACCCTGGTTTTGCGGCTCGTCCTGACACCACACCACTTCGGTCGCGTTGGGGTACTTTTTCATTTCCGCGCCAAAGGCTTTGTGCGGGAAAGGATAGAGCTGCTCGACGCGCAGGATGGCCACATCGTCAGCACCTTTTTCTTCGCGCTTTTTGACCAAGTCGTAATAGACCTTGCCGGAGCAGCAAACGATGCGCTTGACTTTCTTGTTGTCCAGTTCCTTGTTCTCGGGAATGACGGTTTGGAAACCGCCTTTGGTGAAATCGGACAGAGGCGAGCAAGCGTCTTTGGCACGCAGCAGCGATTTGGGAGTCATGATGACCAGCGGCTTGCGCAGGTTGCGAATCATCTGGCGGCGCAGAACGTGGAAGATCTGGCTGGCGGTGGTGGGCTGCACCACTTGCATGTTGGTGTCAGCGCACAACTGCATGAAGCGCTCCAGGCGAGCTGAGCTGTGCTCGGGGCCTTGACCTTCGTAGCCGTGAGGCAACATCAGCACCAAGCCGTTCACGCGGCCCCACTTCACTTCGCCAGAGGCGATGAACTGGTCGATCACGACTTGAGCGCCGTTGGCGAAGTCGCCGAACTGGCCTTCCCAGATCACCAGGGTGCTGGGGTCGTTGGAAGCGTAGCCGTATTCAAAGCCCATCACAGCTTCTTCAGACAGCAGGGAGTCGATCACGACAAAGGGAGCCTGACCATCAGCCACGTGTTGCAACGGGATGTAGGTGCCTTCGTTCCACTTTTCACGGTTTTGGTCGTGAATCACGGCATGGCGGTGGGTGAAGGTACCGCGTCCGCAGTCTTCACCCGACAGGCGCACGCCGTAGCCAGAAGCGACCAAAGTCGCAAAAGCCATGTGCTCGCCCATGCCCCAGTCCACATCGACCTCGCCACGACCCATTGCCGCGCGGTTTTCGTAAACCTTGGACACGAGGTTGTGAGCCGTAACGCTCTCGGGAATCTTGGTCATGCGCTCAGCGATGCGCTTCCACTCGCCCATCGGCACAGTGGTGTCGGCCACATCGGTGTACTTTTTGTTGACGTACGGAGACCAATCCACCGCGTACTTGTTTTTGTAATTGGAGATGGTCAGCTCTTCCATGTGCTTGCCATCATCCATGGCTGCACGATAGGCCTTGACCATGTCATCGCCCAACGTTTCGCCCAGACCCTGCGCCGCCAACTTGTCGGCATAGAGCTTTCGGGTGCCTGGGTGCTTGGCGATTTTTTTGTACATCAGCGGCTGGGTCAGGCTGGGGGTGTCCTGCTCGTTGTGGCCGAGTTTGCGGTAGCAAATGATGTCAATCACCACATCGTGCTTGAACTGCTGGCGGTATTCGAGTGCCAGTTGGGTACACAGCACCACAGCCTCGGGATCGTCAGCGTTGACGTGCAGCACAGGCGACTCGATCATCTTGACCGCGTCGGTGCAATACAGCGTGGAACGGCTGTCGCGCGGGTCGCTGGTGGTAAAGCCCACTTGGTTGTTGATGACGATGTGCACGGTGCCGCCGGTGTAGTAACCACGGGTCTGAGCCAGAGCCAGCGTTTCCATGATGACGCCTTGGCCTGCAAAAGCCGCATCGCCGTGAACCAGCACGGGCAACACGGTGTCGCCCGTCTTGTCGCCACGGCGCTCCATGCGCGAACGCACGGAACCTTCGACCACGGGGTTGACGATTTCCAAGTGCGAGGGGTTGAACGCCAGGGTCAGGTGCACAGGGCCGCCGGGGGTGGCGATGTCGGAGCTGAAACCTTGGTGGTATTTCACGTCACCGGCTGGCAGGTCTTCTGGAGCGGTGTGCTCAAACTCAGCGAACAGATCGCCGGGCAGCTTGCCCAAGGTGTTGACCAGCACATTCAGGCGGCCACGGTGGGCCATGCCGATCACCACCTCTTGAGCGCCCTTGGCCCCCGCTTGCTGCACCAGCTCGTTCATGGAGGCGATGAAGCTCTCGCCACCTTCGAGGGAGAAGCGCTTTTGACCCACATACTTGGTGTGCAGATAGCGCTCAAGGCCTTCGGCCGCGGTCAGGTTGTGAAGAATTTTCTTCTTTTGTTCGGCACTGAAGGTGCCGCGTGCTCGCACCGATTCCAGTTTTTCCTGCCACCAGCGCTTTTTGGTCTGGTCGGTGATGTACATGTACTCGGCACCAACGCTGCCGCAATATGTTTCGCGCAGGTCGTTGAGCAGTTCGCGCAGGCTCATCTTGCCTTTGCCGAAGTAGGTGTTGGAGGTGTCAAACACCACTTCTTGATCGGCATCGGTGAAGCCGTAGAAAGCCGGATCGAGCTCAGGAATGTGGTCGCGCTCGGTGCGCTGCAGGGGGTCCAGATTGGCCCAACGTGCGCCGACATTGCGGTAGGCGGCAATCAACTGCTGAACGGCGGTGCGCTTGCGGCCCATTTCTGCATCGGCGCTGGCCTGCACCACGCGGGTTACACCCTGCTTGGCGCGCTCGGCAAAGGCATTGATGACGGGCAGATGGGGAACGTCCTTGGCATTGGAGCCGTCAACCGCTGGCACATTTTGCAGCGCGTCAAAGTAGGAACGCCATGAATCAGGTACGCTGGCTGGGTTGGCCAGGTAGTTTTCATACATTTCCTCGACATAGGGGCCGTTGCCACCGAAGAGGTATGTATTGCCTTGGTAGGCCGAATAAATCGACTGCGAACTCATTGTCTCTCTCACTTCCGCTTTGCTGAACAAAGCATTAGCTGGTTAAAAAACCTTCCGCGACACGGCTTTACCGGTTAGCGGACTAGCGACTGTGGCTGGGAAGGGCCTTTGTTGCAGACAGTATTGTGACACCATTGCTGACGGTGAACTGATTCGCGCCCCATTTCGGCACAGAAAGGCAAAAAACCCGGGAAAACACCAACAAGCCCGTCACGAAAATAGACAGGACAAGCGATTGACTTGTGTCACGCCCGACAGACCTCGGGCTGCTAGACTGCACGAATGAATGCATTTCTGAAGGCGCAATGGAAGTGGCTGGCGCTCGCGCTCCTCGTGGTGATTGGCGTATTGCTCTACAGCAAAACAAGGGGCAAAACCGTCGGTGTGGTTCAAATGGAGCGGGGCAATCTGACACAGTTGGTGGCCGCCACGGGCCGGGTGAACTCACCCATGCGAACAGA
>JBDLTR010000154.1:0-3943 GCA_039805705.1 Pseudomonadota bacterium | reverse complement strand
GGTCTGCTTTCCGCAGTTCAACCAGCGCGGTCCGCTGCCCAAGCATGGCTTCGCGCGCCTGCAGCCCTGGTCGCTGCAGCCGCCGCGCCTGCAAGACGACGAAGCCCACCTGGTGCTCGCCTTGAACGACAGTGACGCCACGCGCCGCTGGTGGGACCAGGCTTTCGAGGCGCGGCTCGTGATCGCGCTGCGCCCGGGCCGCCTGGAGCTTGCGCTGGCCGTGCGCAACACCGACCATCGGCCGCTGGCCTTCACGGGCGCCTTGCACAGCTATTTCGCGGTGGACGACGTGGCGCAGGCCCGCCTGCAGGGTCTGGGTGGCCGCGCCGAATGGGACGCGGTGGCCGACCACCATGCCACGGGCGCCGATGAACTGCGCTTTGACGGCGAGTTCGACCGGGTCTACTCGGCACCGCCGCAAGGCTGCGTCTTGACCGATGGCGCGTACCGCCTGACGATCGCGCAGGACATGGACTGGGCGCAGACCGTGGTCTGGAACCCGGGTGCGGCCAAAGGCGCGACGCTGCCGGACCTGCCGCCCGAGGGCTGGCGCCAGATGCTGTGCGTCGAGGCGGCCCAGGTCTACGAACCCATCACCGTCGCGCCGGGTGATTTTTGGCAGGGCGCGCAGCGCCTGCACGCGCACTGATTTCCGAGAGCACTTCCATGCTGGCCAAACGCATCATCCCTTGCCTCGACGTGACCGGCGGTCGCGTGGTCAAGGGCGTCAATTTCGTCGAACTGCGCGACGCGGGCGACCCGGTCGAGATCGCGGCGCGCTACAACGAGCAGGGCGCCGACGAGCTCACCTTCCTGGACATCACCGCCACCAGCGATGGGCGCGACCTGATCCTGCACATCATCGAGGCGGTGGCCTCGCAGGTCTTCATCCCGCTCACAGTGGGCGGCGGTGTGCGCACCGTGCAGGACGTGCGGCGTCTGCTCAACGCGGGGGCCGACAAGACCAGCTTCAACTCGGCCGCCATTGCCAACCCCGAGGTCATCCGCGAAGCGTCGGCCAAGTACGGCTCGCAGTGCATCGTGGTGGCGATCGACGCCAAGCGCCGCACGCCCGCAGACGAGCAGCGCCTGGACGCCCAGGGCCGGCCCATGGGCCCAGGCTGGGACGTCTACAGCCATGGTGGACGCAAGAACGTGGGTCTCGACGCCGTGGCCTGGGCGCGCCAGATGGCCGAACACGGCGCGGGCGAGATCTTGCTGACCAGCATGGACCGCGACGGCACCAAGAGCGGCTTTGATTTGCAGCTCACGCGCGCCGTGGCCGATGCGGTGAGCGTGCCCGTCATCGCCTCGGGCGGCGTCGGCAACCTCGACCACCTGGCCGATGGCGTCAGCATCGGTGGCGCCGACGCGGTGCTGGCTGCCAGCATCTTCCACTACGGCGAATACACCGTGCAGCAGGCCAAGGTGCGCATGCGCGAGCGCGGCATTCCCGTCCGACTGTGAGGCCTGGCATGGATTGGCTCGACACCATCAAATGGGATGCGCAGGGCCTGGTGCCCGTGATCGCGCAGGAAAACAACACCGGCGACGTGCTGATGTTCGCCTGGATGAACCGCGAGGCCTTGCAAAAGACGGCCGAATTGAAACGCGCGGTCTACTTCAGCCGCTCGCGCGGCAAGCTCTGGTTCAAGGGCGAGGCATCGGGCCATGTGCAGCAGGTGCACGACATCCGCCTGGACTGCGACAATGACGTGGTGCTGCTCAAGGTCACGCAACTCGGCCATGAACCGGGCATTGCCTGCCACACGGGCCGCCACAGCTGCTTCTACCAAAGCCTGCAGGGTGCGCAATGGCAGGCGGTGGACCCGGTCCTCAAAGACCCCGAAACGATTTACAAGTGACGCCCATGAGCAACCAGGACATCCTCGACCGCTTGGCCGCTGTGGTGGAGAGCCGCAAACCCGCCAACGGCGGTGACCCCGAAAAAAGCTATGTGGCGCGCCTGCTGCACAAAGGCCCCGATGCTTTTCTCAAGAAGATCGGTGAGGAGGCCACTGAAACCGTGATGGCCGCCAAGGACGTGGACCACGGCGCTGACGCCAGCAAGCTGGTCTACGAGGTGGCCGATCTCTGGTTCCACAGCATGATCGCGCTGGCGCACTACGGCCTGAGCCCGGCTGATGTGGTGCAGGAACTCGCCCGCCGCGAGGGCCTGAGCGGTCTCGAGGAAAAAGCCCTGCGCAAGGCCGCCGAGCGCGAACGCCTGGGCGAGTGAGGCCAATGTGGACGATTTGCAAGAAGACAGTGACCTGACCATCAGCTGGGTCAGCTATGTGCTGCACCTGGTGGTCGCGGTCAGTGCCGTGGTCCCAGGCTTGCAGGTCGGGCCCTTGCTGCTGGTGGTCGCGCTGGTCATGGACCTGGTCAAGCGCGGTGATGTGGGGCCGGGCTGGCAGCGCAGCCACTTCGGCTACCGCCTGCGCACGGTGCTGTGGGCGGCGGTGATGTACCTGATCACCTTCCCGCTGTGGCTGCTGTTTTTCTTCCCGGGCTGGCTCGCGTGGTGCGCGGTCTCGGTCTGGTTCCTCTACAGGATCGTGCTGGGCATGGTGCGCCTGAACCGCGCCCAGCCCATGCCCGACCCTTCTGCCCCTTGATGACCACCATGAGCGACAACTGCATTTTCTGCAAGATCGTGTCGGGCCAGATCCCCTCGCGCAAGGTCCATGAAGACGACCACGTTTACGCCTTCCACGACATTGCCCCGTGGGCGCCGGTGCATTTCCTGATCATTCCCAAGCTGCACATCCCTTCCATGGCGCACGTGGGGCCGGAACACGCTGACCTGATGGGCCACATGATGACCTTGGCGCCCCGGCTGGCGCTGCAAGAAGGGTGCAAGCCTTACCCCGAGGGCGGCTACCGCCTGGTGCTCAACACCGGGGCCGAAGGCGGCCAGGAGGTGCACCACCTGCACATGCACGTGATGGGCGGGCCGCGCCCCTGGCTCAAGGGCTGATGCAGCCAGTGTCCCGCCTGAAGGCGGGCTGTTCCCGGGGTGGCAGAACGCCCGGGTGTATCGCTTTAGAATCTCAGGCAATTTCAGGAGATATCCATGGGTTCCTTTTCCATCTGGCACTGGCTGATCGTTTTGCTGATCGTGGTCATGGTGTTTGGCACCAAAAAGCTCAAGAACATCGGTTCTGACCTCGGTGGTGCGGTCAAAGGCTTCAAAGACGGCATGAAAGAGGGCGGCACGCCCGAAGACAAGCCGGCCGCGCAGGTGGCGGCCCAGCCTGCGGCCGAGAAGACCACCATCGACGTCGAAGCCAAAAACAAGTCTTGAGCTGAGGCGCGCACGTGCTCGACCTTGGCATTTCCAAGATGGCCCTGATCGGGGCGGTGGCGCTGGTCGTCATCGGCCCCGAGAAATTGCCGCGCATGGCCCGCACCGTTGGCGCCTTGCTGGGCAAGGCGCAGCGCTATGTGGCCGATGTCAAGGCCGAGGTCAACCGCTCGATGGACCTCGAAGAGCTCAAGAAGATGAAGGACACGGTCGAAACCGCCGCGCGCGATGTCGAGCAGTCGGTGCAAACCGCCACCGTGGACTTTGAAAAAGACTGGAACGAGACCACCGCCGGCCTCGCCAGCCCCGAGCCCAGTGGCTGGGAGCCACCCGCCCCGGCCTACAAACACCCGGGCAAAAACTGGCGCCTCAAGCGCGGCGCTGTGCCCCAGTGGTACAAGGCCCGCAACGGGGTGCGCACGCGTGCGCTCTCAGGGGCGGCGCGTGTGGCCCGTTACCGCCCCAAACCCCTTTGACCCTGTGCGGCCTGCGGCGCGCCAAGCGCAGGCCTGTGGATAGTCCATGAGCAACCCCCCTCCCGAAGACGAGCTGGCCGGCACCGAGCAGCCTTTTGTCGCGCACCTGATCGAGTTGCGCGACCGCCTGATCCGTGCCCTGATCGCGGTGGCGGTG
>JBDLTR010000153.1:0-10790 GCA_039805705.1 Pseudomonadota bacterium | reverse complement strand
GCCACCGTCAGGCCCGAGTCGAAGCGCGAGACCAGGCGCTCGTGGATGTCGGTCAGGCCCTTGGGGTAGGTGTCGCTGGTCATCACGATGTGCGACTTTTTGGCCAGCAGCGCCTCGAAGGCGTTGAAAAACTCTTCCTGCGTGCGGTCCTTGTTGGCGAAGAACTGCACATCGTCGATCAGCAGCAGGTCCAGCGAGTGGTAATGCTGCTTGAACTCGTCAAAAGTCTTGCGCTGGTAGGCTTTGACCACATCCGAGACGAATTGCTCGGCGTGGATGTAGAGAACTTTGGCGTTCGGGCGGTCGGCCAGCAGCTTGTTGCCGATGGCGTGCATCAGGTGCGTCTTGCCCAGACCGACGCCGCCGTAGATGAAGAGCGGGTTGTAGAGCTGGCCGGGTGAGCCGGCCACGTGCATGGCGGCGGCGCGCGCCATGCGGTTGGCCGAACCCTCGACCAGGGCGTCAAACGTCAGCGCGGCATTGAGGCGGCTGCGGAACGCGGGGGAGGCCGGTTCATCGGGCAAATCCATCACCTTGGGGCTCGACGGCGAGAGCGCACTGCTGGGCTGAGATGCAGTGCGGACGGGCATTTCGCGAGGAGTGAGGGCTAACTCGATCTGGACGGGCTGGCCTTGCAGGCGCTCCAGGATGTGGGCCAGTTTTTGGGCGTATTGGGCACGGACCCAATCCATTTTGAAGCGGTTGGCGACGAACAGCGTGACCTTGTCGAGCCCCTCGCTGACCTGCGCGCTCAGGGGTTTGATCCAGGTGTTGAACTGCTGCTCGGGCATCTCGCGCGCGAGCTCGTCCAGGCACGCGAGCCACAGGTGCTGGCCGGCGTCGGCCGTGGAGTCGGAAGGGATTCCCTCGGGCATACGGGGTGGTGGGGTGTGGACAGTTGAATCGGTGGGTGTGGTGGCAATGAAGTTATCAAAAGCTTATCCACAGCCACGAGGGTCTTGGGCTGCACATCATAAACCACAAAACGGGCGGCAGGCCTGCGGGTCAACCAGGGGTCGGGCAAAGGCCTTGGCCGCGCTCGCGGGTGGGCGTGTTTGCCGGGGCGGCCAAAGTTTGCGATAATAGAAAGCTTCGCCCCAACCAGGGTGCCTGCTGTTGGCACCCGTCCCAAGCATGGGTTTCGGGGCCCAAGGACTTGTCATGAAACGCACTTACCAACCCTCTAAAACCCGCCGCGCCCGTACCCACGGCTTTCTGGTTCGCATGAAGACCCGTGGTGGTCGCGCCGTGATCAACGCACGCCGCGCCAAAGGCCGCAAGCGTCTGGCCGTCTGATTGTTCTGACCGCAGCCGGCGTGACCCCCATGCCGGTGGTCGCAAGCCAGGCCTGGCCGTCGTGCACCGTCTGAAGACACGCCCGCAGTTCCAGGCCGTCTTGGCCGGCGCCACGGTTTCGCGCACCGCCCACTTCGCTTTGCACCGCCTGGCTTTGTCAGAGGTGTCCAGCGGGGCCCAGGCACCGATCCCCACGGCAGGGCCTGCACCTGATAAGGCGCAGGCCCTTTTTGCCGTTGAAGGTGTGTGGCTTGGGGCCATGGTGCCCAAGCGCTGGGCGCGCCGTGCGGTCACCCGCAACACCATCAAACGCCAGGTTTACGCTGTGAGTGCCCAATTCGAAACGCGATTGCCGGCCGCTGCCCATGTGGTGCGCCTGCGCGCCACCTTCGACCGCCGGCTCTTCGTCAGCGCCAGCTCCGACGCCCTCAAACAATCGGTGCGCCAAGAACTGGTGCAACTGTTCGAGCGTGGGAGCGTGGCGTGATGCGGCGCGTGCTCATGGCCCTGGTGCGTGGCTACCGTTTGCTGCTGAGCCCTTCGCTCGGCTCGGCATGCCGTTTTGAGCCCACCTGCTCGGCTTATGCCCTGCAAGCGCTCGAGCGCCATGGTGCAGCTTGGGGCACTTACCTCACGGCCGCGCGCTTGGTGCGTTGCCAACCCTGGTGTGCCGGCGGGCACGACCCTGTACCCGACACGGCCCCGCGCCTGTTTGGCCGATTGATCTCCTCTTCTTCGTCCAGGAAGTCTTCATGAACGACATCCGTCGCACCATCCTCTGGGTGATTTTTGGTTTTTCCATGGTCCTGCTGTGGGACCAGTGGCAAATCCACAATGGCCGTGCCGCCACCTTCTTCCCCAAGCCCACCCCGACGGCATCGGCCCAGTCGCCAGCGGCTTCGGCCGCGGTGCCCAGCGCGAGCGCGCTGCCGGCGGGACCGGGCCAGGTGCCGGCCAACGCCGCACCCGCCACGGCCGCACGCGAGCTCATCGACGTGACGACCGACGTCTACAAGCTGCGCTTTGATGCCGAAGGCGGCTCCCTGGTGCGGGCCGAACTGACCCAGCACCCCGACATCGCCGATCCGCGCCATGCCTTTGTCTTGCTGGAGGAAAGCCGCGAACGTGTCTATGTGGCCCAGACCGGCTTGATCGGCGGCCAAATGCCCACACACAAAAGCGCCATGCGCTTTTCGGGCGAGCGGGCGCTCAAGGACGGTCAAAACAGCCTGAGCCTGCGCTTCGAGTCGGAGGCGGTCAACGGCGTCAAGCTGGTCAAAACCTACACACTCCAGCGCGGCAGCTACGCGATCGGCGTCAAGCACGAGGTGATCAACCAGGGCAACGCCCCGGTGTCGCCGCAGCTGTACCTGCAGCTGGTGCGCGATGGCAACAAGCCGGCGGGCGAGTCGGCCTTTTATTCGACCTTCACCGGCCCGGCGATCTACACCGAAGCCAAGAAGTACCACAAGGTCGAGTTCGAAGACATCGCCAAAAACAAGGCCGAGGTCGACAAGACCTCCGACAACGGCTACGTCGCCATGGTGCAGCATTACTTCGCCTCGGCCTGGCTGCTGGGCCAGGGCATGACGCGCGAGAACTTTGTGCGCCAGGTCGACAACAACCTCTACGCCGTGGGCATGATCACGCCGCTGGGCGAAGTGGCGCCTGGCCAGAGCAAGGCACTGGAGAACGTGCTGTTTGCCGGCCCGCAAGAAGAAAAAGTGCTGGAAGCGCTGGCCCCGGGCCTGGAGTTGCTCAAGGACTACGGCTGGCTGGCCATGCTGGCCAAGCCGCTGTTCTGGTTGCTCGACCAGCTCTACAAAATCCTGCACAACTGGGGCTGGGCCATCATGGCGCTGGTGCTGTTGCTCAAGATCGCCTTCTACTGGCTCAATGCCAAGGCGTATTCGAGCATGGCCAAGATGAAGGCCATCAACCCCCGCATCATGGAGATGCGGGAGCGTCTGAAGGACAACCCCCAGCAGATGCAGATGGAGATGATGAAGATCTACCGCGAGGAAAAGGTCAACCCCATGGGCGGCTGTTTCCCGATGCTGGTGCAGATCCCGGTGTTCATCGCGCTGTACTGGGTGCTGCTGTCCACCGTGGAAATGCGCCATGCGCCCTGGATCGGCTGGATCGTCGACCTCTCGGCCAAGGACCCGTACTACATCCTGCCGATCGTGATGACGCTGACCACGCTTTTGCAGACGGCGCTCAACCCCGCGCCGCCCGACCCGATGCAGGCCAAGCTGATGTGGATCATGCCGCTGGCCTTCAGCGTGATGTTCTTCTATTTCCCTTCGGGCCTGGTGCTCTACTGGATCACCAACAACGTGCTGTCGATCATCCAGCAGTGGATCATCAACACCCGCATGGGCGTGCCGCCGCAGTTCAACCTGCCCAAGTTCAAGTGAGCTGAAACCCCTCCCTCAAGGGCCGCGTGAGCGGCCCTTGTTTCTTGGACAATCCCCACATGCTGGCCCGCCACCACGAACCGATTGTTGCGATCGCCACCGCGCCTGGCCGCGGTGCGGTGGGCATCGTGCGCGTGTCGGGCCGCGGCATCGGGGCCTTGGTGCGAGCCTTGTGTGGCCGCGATCTGAAAGCGCGTGAGGCCACCTACCTGGCGTTTCGCGACGCCGATGGCGGCAGCATCGACCAGGGCCTGGCGATTTTCTTTCCCGCACCCCATTCCTTCACCGGCGAAGACGTGCTCGAGCTGCAAGCGCACGGCGGGCCGGTGGTGCTGCAGCTGCTGGTGCAGCGCTGTTTGCAGGCCGCGGCCAGCGCCGACGCGCTGACCGCACGGCCGGTGCTGGCGGGCCTGCGCGTGGCGCAACCGGGCGAGTTTTCCGAGCGGGCCTTTCTCAACGACAAGATCGACCTGGCGCAGGCCGAGGCCATTGCCGACCTGATCGACGCCAGCACCGAGGCTGCCGCGCGCAGCGCCAGCCGCTCGCTGGCGGGCGATTTTTCGCGCGAGATCGGCGAACTGCGCGAGGGCCTGATCCACCTGCGCATGCTGGTCGAGGCCACGCTCGATTTTCCGGAAGAAGAAATCGACTTCCTGCAAAAAGCCGACGCACAAGGCCAGCTCGATGGCCTGCAGGCGCGGCTGGCGCAGGTGCTGCAGCGCACGCGCCAGGGCGCGCTCTTGCGCGAGGGCATCCGTGTGGTGATCGCCGGCCAGCCCAATGCCGGCAAGAGCTCCTTGCTCAATGCCTTGGCCGGCGCAGAGCTGGCCATCGTCACGCCGATTGCGGGCACCACGCGCGATGTGGTGCAGCAAACCATCCAGATTGAGGGCGTGCCCCTGCACGTGATCGACACCGCGGGCTTGCGCGAGGGCGAGGATGTGGACGCCGTCGAGCGCATCGGCATCGAACGCGCCTGGGGCCAAATCGAGCAGGCCGATGCGGTCTTGTTCCTGCATGACCTTACCCGCGAGGCCGAGCCGGCTTACCAGGCGGCAGACCAGGAGATCGCCGACACACTGGCGCAACGCGTGCCGGCCGCAGTGCCGGTGATCGACATCTGGAACAAGGCCGATGCGGTGTCCGTGGTGGACCGCGGTGGTGTGGTGCTGTCGGCCAAAACCGGCGACGGCCTGCAGGCTTTGCGCCAGCGCTTGTTGCACGAGGCCGGTTGGCAGCAGGCCAGCGAGGGCCTGTACATCGCGCGCGAACGCCATGTTCAAGCGCTCTTGCGTGTGCGCGAGCATTTGGCGTTGGCGCAGCTGCACTTGGCCGCGCAGGCGCAAAGCCTGGACTTGCTGGCCGAAGAACTGCGGCAGGCCCAAAACGCCTTGGGCGAGATCACCGGCGAATTCAGCGCCGACGATTTGCTGGGCGTGATCTTCTCGAGTTTCTGCATCGGCAAGTGAGCTGCGCTCGCTGGTCACGGCCGTGACTGCCGCCGCCAGTGCGCTCGGCCCATCATGCGGGCTCACCGCAGGAGCCTACATGACCGCACGTTTGCAAGACCAGGTGGCCATCGTCACCGGAGCCAGCCGTGGCATCGGCCGCGCCATTGCCCAGGCCTATGCCGCCGAGGGCGCGCGCCTGTGCCTGATGGCCACCCACACCGACAAACTGGCCGAGGTGGCCGACAGCTTGCAGCTCGGGGCCGATCGCTGCATGACCCTGGGCGTTGACGTGAGCGACCGCGCCGCCAGTTTCGCCGCGGTGGCGCAGGTGGAGCGGTATTTTGGCCGGGTCGATGTGCTGGTCAACAACGCCGGGGTCTACCGGGCCAAGCCTTTTCTGGATTACAGCGATGAGGATTTCCAGGACATGCTCGACGTCAACCTGTTTGGTGTGCTGCATTTCATGCAGGCGTGTTTGCCTGGCATGCAGGCGCGCGGGCAGGGGCGCATCGTCAACATCGCGTCCACCGCGGGCAAGTGGGGCTCGCGCAACCAGAGCGCTTACAACGTGAGCAAGCACGCGGTGGTGGGCCTCACGCGCTGTGTGGCGCTGGAAGCCAGTCCCTGCGGCGTGACCGTCAACGCGATCTGCCCTGGCTTTGTGCAAACCGACATGGTCGAGGAGCTCAAGACCCAGGTCGCGCGCAGCAGCGGCATGAGCGGCGAGCAGATGGTGCAGGCGGCGCTGGCGCGGGTGCCGCTGGGTCGCATCCTGGCGCCAGAGGAAATTGCGCACCTGGCCGTGTACCTTGGTTCACAAGAATCGCGCGGCATGACGGGCCAGTCCATCTTGCTCGACGGTGGCATGGTCTTGGTGTGAACCGCAGGAGCGCAGCCCCATCGTCTGCGGTGCTGTTGCTGTGCAGCAGCGGACCGGTGGCGGCCTGCGAGATAGCAGACACATGTGGGACAAACCACGGGATAACCATGACACGAAACTGACGGCGGACACACAGAATCCACCCTTTGCAAGCGCGTCACCTTGCCTGAAGGAAACCGAGCAGCCTTTATGTCCAGCGAATACATTCTCGAAACCCGCGACCTCATCAAGGAATTCAAGGGCTTTGTTGCCGTCAATGGCGTCAACCTGCAGGTCCGCCGTGGCCAGATCCATGCCCTGATCGGTCCGAACGGGGCTGGCAAGACCACGGTGTTCAACCTGCTCACCAAGTTCCTGATCCCCACGCGGGGCCAGATTCTGTTCAACGGCCACGACATCACGGCAGAAAAGCCCGCACAGGTGGCGCGTCGGGGCATCGTGCGTTCTTTCCAGATTTCGGCCACCTTTCCCAACCTGACGGTGATGCAGAACGTGCGCATCGCCCTGCAGCGCGCCACCGGCTTGTCGATGCACTTCTGGCGTTCCGAGCGGGTGCTTGACCAGCTCAACGACAAGGCGATGGCCCTGCTCGCCGAGGTGGACCTGCAGGACATGGCCCAGCTGACGGCGGTCGAGCTGCCATATGGCCGCAAGCGCGCCCTTGAAATTGCCACCACCCTGGCCATGGAGCCGGAGCTGATGCTGCTGGACGAGCCCACACAGGGCATGGGCCACGAAGACGTCGATCGCGTCACGCAGCTCATCAAGAAGGTGGGTGCCAATCGCACCATCCTGATGGTGGAGCACAACATGAACGTGGTCTCCAGCATCGCCGACACCATCAGCGTGCTGCAGCGTGGGCAGGTCATTGCCGAAGGACCTTACGACGTGGTCTCGAAAAACCCGCAGGTGCTCGAAGCCTACATGGGCAGCACCGACAACCAACTGGAGGGCGCCCATGGCTGAGGCGACCGAAATGCTGCGCATCAGCAACCTGCACGCCTGGTATGGCGAGTCGCACATCCTGCATGGCGTGGACCTGACGGTCCACAAGGGGGAGGTGGTCACGCTGCTGGGCCGCAACGGTGCTGGACGTACCACCACCATCAAATCCATCCTGGGTCTGGTGGGCAAGCGCACCGGTGCCATCACCCTCAACGGCACCGAAACCATCCAGCTGGCGCCACACCAGATCGCCAAGCTGGGCATGGGGTACTGCCCTGAAGAGCGCGGCATCTTTGCCTCGTTGAGCTGCGAAGAAAACCTGCTGTTGCCGCCGGTGATCGCGGACGGCGGTATGGGGCTCGACGAGATCTATGAAATGTTCCCCAACCTGCTCGAGCGCAGGAACAGCCCGGGCACCCGTCTGTCCGGCGGCGAGCAGCAGATGCTGGCGGTCGGCCGAATTCTGCGCACCGGTGCCAAGCTGCTCTTGCTCGATGAAATTTCCGAAGGCCTGGCCCCGGTGATCGTGCAGGCGCTGGCCCGCATGATCCTCTCGCTTAAGGCCAAGGGCTTCACCATCATCATGGTCGAGCAGAACTTCCGCTTCGCTGCGCCGCTGGCCGACCGTTTTTACGTGATGGAGCACGGCAGGATCGTCGAGGGTTTTGCCGCCGCCGAGCTTCCCGCCAAGATGGGCATGCTCAACGAGTACTTAGGCGTCTGATTTTTTTCAACCAGGAGACAACCATGAAACGCAAACTTCTTTCGATGGCTGCTGCCGCAGCTTGCGCTCTGGGGGGCGCTGCACATGCCCAGGTCACCGACGGGGTCGTCAAGATCGGCGTCATGAACGACATGTCGGGCCTGTATGCCGACATTTCCGGTCCTGGCGCGCTGGTGGCCGCCAGGATGGCCGTGGAAGATTTCCAGAAAACCTCCAAGGCAGGCCTGAAGATCGAAGTGGTGGGCGCTGACCACCAGAACAAGCCCGACATCGGTTCGAACATTGCCCGCACCTGGTTTGACGTGGACAAGGTCGACGTGATCGTGGACGTGCCGACCTCTTCTGTGGCTTTGGCGATCAACCAGGTGGTGCGTGAGAAGAACAAGGTGTTCCTGAACTCGGGCGCGGCCACGTCCGACCTGACGGGCAAGGCTTGCAGCCCCAACACCGTGCACTGGACCTACGACACCTACATGCTGGCCAATGGCACTGGCACCGCTATCGCCAAGACCGGTGGCGACACCTGGTTCTTCCTGACCGCCGATTACGCCTTCGGCCATGCGCTCGAGCGTGACACCGAGGCGGCCGTGATCAAGGCCGGCGGCCGCACCGTGGGCAAGGTGCGCACGCCCTTCCCGTCGCAGGATTTCTCGTCCTTCCTGCTGCAGGCCCAGGCTTCCAAGGCCAAGATCATCGCGCTGGCCAACGCTGGCGGTGACACCGTCAATTCCATCAAGCAGGCGGCCGAATTTGGCATCACCAAGGGCGGGCAGAACCTGGCCGGCATGCTCATGTTCATCAACGACGTGCATGCGCTGGGCCTGAACACCGCCCAAGGCCTGATCTTCACCGAAAGCTTCTACTGGGACCTGAACGACCAGACACGTGCCTGGAGCCGCCGCTTTGCCTCAGCCCACGGCGGCAAGATGCCGTCCATGGTGCAGGCAGGCGTCTACTCCAGCATCTTGCATTACCTGCGTGCCGTGGAGGTCTCCAAGACCGATACCGGCACCAAGGTGGTGGACCAGATGAAGGCCACGCCCACCGACGATCCGCTGTTCGGCAAAGGCAGCATCCGCGCCGATGGCCGCAAGATCCATCCGGTTTACCTGGTCGAGGTCAAGAAGCCTTCGGAGTCCAAGGGCCCCTGGGATTACCACAAAGTCCGGGCCACCATCCCGGCTGACCAGGCCTTCCGTCCTCTGGCCGAGAGCGAATGCCCGCTGGTCAAGAAGTGATCCTCCTGTTGTTCTGAGTCCAACGAAGTCACCGCCATGGAAATTTTTGGCATTCCCTCGCAAGCCCTGTTCGGGCAATTGCTGATCGGACTGATCAACGGTTCGTTTTATGCCTTGCTCTCGCTGGGCCTGGCGGTGATTTTCGGCTTGCTGAACATCATCAACTTCACCCACGGTGCCCAGTACATGCTGGGCGCTTTCGTGGCCTACCTGGGCTTGCAGCACCTGGGCATGAACTACTGGCTGGCCTTGATCGTCACGCCCTTGGTGGTGGGCGCCACCGGGGTGGTCATCGAGCGCTCCATGCTCAAGCAGCTCTACAAGCTCGATCACCTGTATGGCCTGCTCCTGACTTTCGGGCTGGCGCTGATCATCCAGGGACTTTTCCGCAACGAGTACGGCTCTTCGGGCATGCCTTACCCGGTGCCCGAGGCCTTCCGGGGCGGCTTCAACCTGGGCTTCATGTTCCTGCCCAAATACCGTGCCTGGGTGATCGTGGCGTCCCTGGTGATTTGTTTGGCAACCTGGTACGTGATCGAGCGCACCAAGCTGGGCGCCTACCTGCGCGCGGCCACTGAAAACCCGAGCCTTGTGCAGGCCTTTGGCATCAATGTGCCGCGCATGATCACGCTCACCTATGGTTTTGGCGTCGCCCTGGCCGCACTGGCCGGCGTCATGGCTGCCCCCATTTACCAGGTCAATCCGACCATGGGTGCCGACCTGATCATTGTGGTGTTTGCGGTGGTGGTGATCGGCGGCATGGGTTCGATCATGGGCGCCATCGTCACCGGCTTTGGCCTGGGCCTGATCGAGGGTCTGACCAAGGTGTTTTATCCGGAAGCTTCGGCCACCGTGATCTTCGTGATCATGGCCATCGTGCTGCTCATCAAGCCCGCCGGCCTGTTCGGCACTCAGAAGTAATGCCATGACGAACTCTGCCACTGCCCCGCTGTCCACCGAATCGAACAAGTCCCTGTGGCTGGCCTTTGCCATCATGGCGGCGGTCTTTGCCATCGCACCGATCTGGGTCTACCCGGTGTTCCTGATGAAGGTGATGTGCTTTGCCCTGTTCGCCTGTGCTTTCAATCTGCTGTTGGGATTTGGCGGCCTGCTGTCCTTCGGACACGCCATGTTCCTGGGCTCGGCTGGCTATGCGTCGGCCCATGCCGCCAAGGTCTGGGGCTGGAACCCGGAGCTGGCCGTGGCGTTCGGCACCCTCTCGTCCATGGTGTTGGCCTATGTGGTGGGCTCCCTGGCCATCCGTCGTCAGGGCATCTATTTCGCCATGATCACACTGGCGCTGGCCCAGATGATTTTCTTCTTCTCGCTGCAGGCCCCGTTTACCGGCGGCGAAGACGGCATCCAGGCCGTGCCCCGCGGCAAGCTCTTTGGTGTTGTCAATCTGGCCGATAACAACACGATGTACGTGTTCGTGCTGGCGATTTTCCTGGCCGCTTTTCTGTTCATCTGGCGGGTGGTGCATTCCCCCTTTGGTCAGATCCTCAAGGCCATCCGCGAACACCAGGACAGGGCCATATCACTGGGCTACGATACCGACAAATACAAGCTGCTGGCTTTTGTCATCTCCGGAGCGCTGGCCGGCACGGCCGGCGCCACCAAGGCCCTGGTGTTCCAGCTTGCCTCGCTGACCGATGTGCACTGGAGCATGTCCGGTGAGGTGGTGCTGATGACGCTGGTGGGCGGCATGGGCACGCTGTTTGGCCCGGTCGCCGGCGCGGCCGTGATTGTGAGCATGCAGAACTACTTGGCCGAGCTCGGCGCCTGGGTGACGATCGTGCAGGGCGTGATCTTTGTGATCTGTGTGCTGGCCTTCCG
>JBDLTR010000152.1:0-3011 GCA_039805705.1 Pseudomonadota bacterium | reverse complement strand
CCGCGCCGACTTCGTCGGCGTTTTGCATGGCCTTCATGCCAATCTCGCCGGTCAGCTGGGTGATCTTGCCGCCCAGGTCGGCCAGCGGCTTGACGAATTCGCCCATGGCCTCGTCGCCCATCTCGGTGCGGATGAAGGCCTCGACTTGCGCGCCGAACTTCTTGAGCGTGACGCCGTTGTTGCCCAGCACCTTGCGGCCCAGCAGATCGAGCGACTGGATGGTGTTGGTGCCTTCGTAAATCATGTTGATGCGCGCGTCGCGCACAAACTGCTCCATGCCCCACTCTTTGATGAAGCCGTGGCCGCCATAGACCTGCTGGCACTGGACAGCGGCGTCAAAGCCGTTGTCGGTGAGGAAGGCCTTGATGATGGGCGTGAGCAGGGCCAGCAACTCGGCGGCCTCTTGACGCTGCGCCGGGTCGGGGTGGTGCAGCTCCTGGTCGAGCAGCAGCGCACCGTAGCAGGCCAGCGCGCGGCCGCCTTCGGCATAGGCCTTGGCGGTCAGCAGCATGCGGCGCACATCGGGGTGCACGATGATCGGGTCGGCCGGTTTGCCCGGCGCCTTCACGCCCGAGAGCGAGCGCATCTGCACGCGGTCTTTGGCGTAGGCCAGCGCGTTCTGGTAGGCCACCTCGGTCAGGCCCAGCGACTGGTTGCCCACGCCCAGGCGCGCGGCGTTCATCATCACGAACATGGCGGCCAAGCCTTTGTGCGGCTGGCCGACCAGGGTGCCGACCGCACCGTCGAGCACCATCTGGCAGGTGGCGTTGGCGTGGATGCCCATCTTGTGCTCCAGGCCGCCGCAGTAGATGCCGTTGCGCGCGCCCAGCGAACCGTCGGCGTTCACCTGGAACTTGGGCACCAGGAACAGGCTGATGCCTTTGGAGCCCGGGGGCGCATCGGGCAGGCGCGCGAGCACCAGGTGCACGATGTTGGGCGCGAGGTCGTGCTCACCGGCGCTGATGAAAATCTTTTGCCCGGTGATGCGGTAGCTGCCGTCCAGCTGCGGCTCGGCCTTGGTGCGCAAGAGGCCCAGGTCGGTGCCGCAGTGCGGCTCGGTCAGGCACATGGTGCCGGTCCATTCGCCGCTGGTGAGCTTGGGCAGGTAGGTGGCTTTTTGCTCGGGCGTGCCGTGGGCATGCAGGCACTCGTAGGCGCCGTGCGAGAGGCCGGGGTACATGGTCCAGGCCTGGTTGGCCGAGTTCAGCATTTCGTAAAAACACTGGTTGACCACGAAGGGCAGGCCCTGACCGCCGTAGTCGGGGTCGCAGCTCAGTGATGGCCAGCCGCCGGCAACGTACTGTTCGTAGGCGGCTTTGAAACCGTCGGGCGCCTTCACTTCGTGCGTGTCGCGGTTGAGCTGGCAGCCCTGCTGGTCACCGCTGATGTTGAGCGGGAACACCACCTCGGCGGCGAACTTGCCGCCCTCTTCAAGCACGGCGTTGATGGTGTCGGCATCGGTGTCGGCATGTGGGGGCATGGCCTGCAAGACACGGCTCACGTCGAGCAGCTCGTGCAGCACAAATTGCATGTCGCGCAGCGGTGGGTGGTAGACGGGCATGGTGCTCCTCTTGAACGGTGAAGGGGTTTAAAAGGGATCAGGCGCGGCGCGCAGGGGCCGTGCGGTAGCGCTCGAGCAGGCGGGCAAAGCCTTGGCGCGCGCGCTCGGTCGCGCCAGGGATGCGCAAAAAGCGCGCCTCGTAATGCAGGGCCAGGATCAGGCCGTGGATCTCAAAAGCGATTTGCAGGGGGTCAAGCTCGGCTTGCAACTGGCCCTCGTCTTGCGCTTGCTCCACCGCACGGCGCACCGCCGCCTGCCAGCTGGTGACCGAGGACGCCAGCGCGTCGCGCACCGGGCCCGCGCGGTCGTCGAACTCCACCGCGCCGCTGATGTAGATGCAACCGGAGTCGATTTCGGCCGAGGTCTGCACCATCCAGTTGTCGAACATGGCCTGCAGACGCGGCAAACCACGTGCGGCCTGCATGGCGGGGTAGAACACCTCGCGCTCGAAACGCTCGTGGTACTCGCGCACCACCGAGATCTGCAGCTCTTCGCGCGAGCCAAAGTGGGCGAACACGCCCGACTTGCTCATGCCGGTGATCTCGGCCAGCGCGCCGATCGACAAGCCTTCGAGCCCGATTTGCGAGGCCAGCCCCAGCGCGGCGTCCACGATGGCGGCTTTGGTTTGTTGGCCCTTGTGCATGGCGCGGCGCACGGGTTCGACCGTCGCCGCAGGGGTGGGAAGTTTGCGCAGGTTCATGTTCAGCAAAATAGAACGGTCGTTCTATTTTGCATGAAATGCCCCCCGGTCAACAGACACCCTGGCGGGTTTGAGGGTAAATCCTGAGCGGGCCAAACCCAGGCCTGCCGCGGCCGAACGCCAGCGGCAGACCCGCTGCAGCACTCAGGCCTTGAAGGCCACGACCTTTTGCGTCTGCGTGCCCAGGCCTTCGATGCCCAGGGTCATGACATCGCCGCGCTGGAGGTAGATGGGTGCGGCTTGGCCATTTTTCTTGATGCCCATGCCCACGCCCGGCGGGGTGCCGGTGGTGATCACATCACCGGGCTCGAGCGTCATGAACTGGCTCACATAGCTGATCAGTTTGGCCACGCCGAACACCATGGTCTTGGTGTTGCCGGTCTGCATGCGCTGGCCATTGAGGTCGAGCCAGAGGGCGAGTTTTTGCGGGTTGGGCACTTCGTCGCGCGTGACCAGCCAGGGGCCGATCGGACCGAAGGTGTCGCAGCCCTTGCCCTTATCCCAGGTGCCGCCACGCTCGATCTGGTATTCACGCTCGCTCACGTCATTGACCACGCAGTAGCCGGCCACATGGGCCAGCGCATCCTTTTGCGAGACGTAGCGGGCCCGGGTGCCGATCACCACACCGAGCTCCACTTCCCAGTCAGACTTTTTCGAGCCTTTGGGCAGCATCACCTCATCGTCGGGGCCGACGATGCAGCTCGTGGCCTTCATGAAGACGATGGGCTCCTTGGGAATCGGCATACCGGC
>JBDLTR010000151.1:0-6457 GCA_039805705.1 Pseudomonadota bacterium | reverse complement strand
AGTGGATCGTGGCGGCCTCGGGGGCGCTGGCGCGCTTGCCGCTGTCGGTCTTGCAGACCCAGCCGCGTGCGGCCGGCGCAGCGCCAGCCTGGTTGATCCGCCAGGTCAGCCTGAGCCAGGTCCCCAGCGTGGGCGCCTGGTTGAGCCTGCGCGCCTTGCCGCGCCGCCAGTTGCCACAGCAGGCGCTGATGGCCTGGGGGGACCCAGCCTTCAACCCTCAGACCACAGGCGGACCGTCCAGCGCGGTGCGCAAGCTCGCAGAGCCTTCAAGCACCGATCTGAACGACCTCGAGCGCGAACTGCCCGACGGCGCCAAGGTTTACCACGCGATCCCGCCCTTGCCCGAAACCCGCGATGAACTGCAGGAGCTCGCGCGTGCGCTGCAGGCCGATCCGCAGCGCGACCTGGTGCTGGGCGCGCAGGCCACGCGCGAGAGTGTGCTCAAGGCCAACCAGAGTGGCCAATTGGCGCAGCGCAAGGTGGTGGCTTTTGCCACCCACGGCCTGATGGCCGGCGAGCTGCCGCGTCTGACGCAACCGGCGCTGGCGCTGGCGGCCGATGGCTCAGAAAAAGACAGTGCACTGGCACCGCTGCTCACGCTCGAAGACGTGCTCGGCCTCAAGCTCAACGCCGATTGGGTGGTGCTCTCGGCCTGCAACACGGCCGCGGCCGATGGTCGCGCCGAAGAGGCCCTGAGCGGCTTGGCACGGGGTTTCTTCTATGCCGGCAGCCGCAGCCTGCTGGTGACGCACTGGGCGGTGGAGTCCGAGAGCGCCAAGGAGCTGACCACGCGCACCTTTGGGCACTTCACGCGACAGGCGCAAGCGCCCAAGGCGCAGAGCCTGCGCGAGGCCATGCTGCAAGTGATGGCGCAGCCGCGCTACGCGCACCCGGCATTTTGGGCGCCCTATGTGCTGGTGGGGGATTCGCAGCGCTGAGCCCCGCCTCGGGCGCCATCGGTGGGCGTGACGGTGACAGCGTGTAAGCCCCCATGTCGCTGAGCTGCTGGTCCAGCGACAGGTTCACCAGCATCGCCAGCGTCATCAGCGACACGATGGCGTTGAGGTGGGCGTCACCGCCCGCCAGGGTTTCCAGGCGCCGCTTGAGGTGGTGTTTGACCGTCTGCACCTCGGTGCCGTAGTCCAGCAGGCCCTGCAGCGACCAATCGGCCTGGCCGCCTTGACGGGCTTGCAGGTATTGCCCGATGAAGTAAGCGCCAACCATGCGGAACAGGGTTTCCTCGAGCGTGGCAAAGGGCACATGCTGGCGCGCCGCGCCGCGCATGCGCGAGAGCACCGGGCAGGCGCTGGTCGACAGCATCAGGCCGAGCACGCCCTGCAGCGCGGTTTGCAAATCGGTGTCGCGGCTGTGGGTGCGTTCGTGCATCTCCACTTGCACATGCACCGCTTGGTGCGAGGGCGCCTCGGCAAAGCAGGACACCACCTTGGCCACGTCGAGCGCCGCCGGGCAATGGGTGTGCCGTTCGGCCGACAGCGGGCAATGGCTGCAGCGGTGGTGCGCCAGGCGTGTCCACTCGGGGGCCTCATCGGCGCTCACGAAGCTGCCCGTGCGCTCGGTGTCGATGTCGCACGCGACGCGCGTGGCGTCTTGGAAGTTCAAGGTGTAGCGGATGGTGGGCATGCGCGGCTTTGACAATAGTTTTGAAAATGTCTTTAGGCGGGACTGGTTTGATTGATATTACGGTTTTGGTGTTTTTTTGAACCGTAAATAATCTAAAGCCGCCGCTTTGGCTGGCGCAGCCTGAGCCGCTGGAGGCTAAGGGTTGCAGTGGTCGCAGCGCCCCGGGTCTGCCCAGCGTGCAAAGCCCTCGGCACGCTCTTGGGTGTGCGGGCAGACCCCGCAAGACCAGCGGCTGGCCAAGGGCTCGCGCGTCGGAGCACCGCAGGCGCGGCAAGGGCGCCCAGCGCGGTGCCCCGTCATCCAGAACCCGGGGCTGCCGCAGCCTGGACAGGCGCTGAGCATTTTTTGGCCCAGGTCTTCGGCCGCGCGCCGGATCATGGCTTGCCGAGTGGGGTTGCAGTGGGCGCGCAAATCACTTTCGACAAAGACCAGGCCCCACTTGGATTGCGCTTGTGCCAGCGCGAACGCCTGCAGCAGCGCGCTGGTCGAGGCCAAGCCTTGCTGCACGCGCGGCTCTTCGCTGTGGTCGGGGCGCACGCACAGCTGGTGCTCGGGGAAGCCCCATTCGGTCGCCCGCTGCAGCAGCTGCTCGGCGTCGCGCACCGTGGCCTGGCCGGCACGCGCCGGGCCTTGGGCCATGCCCACGATTTCCTGTTGACGCTCTTCATCGAGCAGCAAGACGATCTCGATGTTCCAGAGCACCACGCCCGCGAACGGATCGGGCACGAAAGCCCCTTCGCTGGCCAGCGCGAGCTGCAAGCCGGTGTGGGTCAGACCTGCGCGGGCCTTGGCGCGGGCGGCCTGCAACTGGCTGCCCGCACGCGGCACCAGGCGGCTGAAGCTGCCCAGGCGATCGGTGTCGACATCGGCCACATGCCGCACGGTGCAGCCGGTGGCGGCCTCGAGCACCGGGGCGATCAGCGCATGCTTGCCGTGCAGCGTGGGCAGGGCGATCGGCCGGTGCCAGTGGGTGGGGTCCATGCGCTCAAGCCCATGCCCAGCGGGCCACCTCGGTGTAGAGCGGGATGCCCAGCAAGATGTTGAGCGGGAAGGTCAGGCCCAGCGACAGGCCAAAGTACAGCGAAGGGTTGGCCTCGGGGATGGCGTAGCGCACCACGGCGGGCACGGCGATGTAGGAGGCGCTGGCGGCCAGCACCATCAGCAAGGTGGTGTCGCCCTGCGGCAGGCCCACCCACAGGCCCAGACCCAAGGCCAGGCTGGCGTGCACCAGAGGGGCCAGCAGGCCGTAGGCGATCAGCCACGGCGACTGGCCTTTGAGCCCCGGCAGCTTGCGCGCAGCCAGCAGACCCATGTCGAGCAGGAAGAAGGCCAGCATGCCCTTGAACAGGTCGCCCGAGAAGGGTTGCATCGCGGCCTTGCCGGTCTCGCCTGTCAGGATGCCCACCGCCATCGCGCCCAAGAGCAGCAGTTGCGCGCCGTCGGTGAAGGACTCGTGCAAAACCTTGCCCAGTGAAAAACCCGGCGTGCCGCCACCCACGGGCCCTGCCCACACGCCGGCGCCAGCGCCGCCCACAGACACCGGGGCCAGCGCTTGGCGCCGCAAGGCGCTGGCCATGAGCACGGCCATGATGATGGCGGGCGACTCCATCAACGCCATCGCCGCCGCCATGTGGCCGCCAAAAGCGATCTGCTGGTTTTCCAGGTGGCCGATGGCGGTGATGAAGGTCACTGCGCTGACCGAGCCGTAGGTGGCCGAGACGGCGGCGGCGTCAAAGCCCGACAAAAAGCGGCTGAGCAGGGCGTAGCTGAGCAGCGGCACCAGCAGCGCCAGTGTGATCGCCAGCGACAGCCCGGTGGCCACTTCGCGCGTGAGGCCGGATTGCGCCAACGCAAAGCCCCCCTTCAGGCCCAGCGCCATCAGCAGGTACAGCGAGAGAAAGCGCGAGATCGCGGGGGGGATTTCGAGGTTGGACCTGACCAAGCCGGCCAGCACGCCGAACACGAAAAACAGGATGGCGGGATCGATGAGGGTTTGCATGCGGGGTTCCAAACGGGGCCATAAACGGGTCAATGGCCGAATTCTGGGCAAATAAGGTCATCAGGTAAAATCGATTCTTCAAAACGTATTCATCGAATTAAATCTATGAACATCACGTTTCGGCAGCTGCGGCTGTTCCTGGCCCTGGCCGACACCGGCAGCGTCAGCGCGGCTGCGCGCGCCCTGCACGTGACCCAGCCCACCGCCTCGATGCAGCTGCGCGAGGTCAGCGAATCGGTGGGCCTGCCGCTGTACGAGGTGATCGCGCGCAAGGTGTACCTGACCGAGGCAGGGCGGCAGCTGGCGCGCACCGCACGCGCCATCGTCGACGAGTGGGAGAGCTTTGGCCAGACGGTCAATGCCATGCAGGGCCTCACGCGCGGGCGTCTGCGCGTGGCCGTGGTCAGCACCGCCAAATACTTTGTGCCGCGTCTGCTCGGCAGTTTTTGCGAGCGCCATCCGGGCATCGACATTTCGCTCGAAGTCCTCAACCGCGACGGGGTGGTGCAGCGCCTGCGCGAGAACCGCGACGACCTCTACGTCATGTCCATGCCGCCGCAAGACGTGGATTTGGAAGATCAGACTTTTTTGGCGAACCCGCTGGTGATGATCGCGGCGGCCGGCCACCCGCTGGCCGCCCGTCAGCGTCTGCCACTCAAGGCGCTGGCGGACGAGCGCTGGATCTTGCGCGAACGCGGCTCGGGCACGCGGTTGGCCATCGACCGGTTTTTCCAGGCGCAGGCTTTCACCCCCCCGACCTGGCTGGAGTTGGGCAGCAACGAGGCCATCAAGGAAGCCGTGGCTGGGCACCTGGGGGTGGCCGTGATCTCACGCCACGCGATCAAGGCCGATGATCTGGGGCGTGACCTGTGTTTGTTGCCAGTGTCTGGCTTGCCGATCCGCTCGCAATGGCATGTGGTCTATCCGCGTGCCAAGCAGCTCTCGCCGATCGCGCGCGTCTTTCGCGAACACCTGTTGCAAGAGGCGCGGCGCTGGCCCATCGACAGCGCGTAGTGCCGCTCGGGCCGTGGACGCAGGCCCGCCTCACACCCGAAGTGCCATCGCTGCGGATTCTGCGGGCGGTCCCTTTTGCTGCGCATAGCATTCGCAGCACGCGCTTTCCAGCGCGCTTCGGTCGACGACTTCGATCTGGCCGCGTGCAAACGACAGGCACCGGAGCTTGGCCAGGGCATGCGTCACGGACTCCCGCCGCACGCCCAGCGAATTCGCGATGGCCTGGTGTGTGGTTTTGAAAACCGGGGGGCCATACCGATCCATGCGCGTGAGCAGCCATTTGGCCAGGCGTTGTTCGTTGCTGTGAAAATGGCAGCAGGCGACCTCGATCGACATGTTCATCAAATTGCTTTCCCGCGCGCGCAGGCACATGTCGTGGATCGCCGATGAGGCTTTGGTCGCCTCGCGCAATTGCTGGATATCCATCTTGTAGGCCAATCCAGAGACCGAGACGTAAATGTGTGCTTGGGGCAGGTAGGAGGGGGTCAGCAGCAGACCTCTGAGCCCCATGATGCCCTCGGAGCCGATCAGGCAAGTGTCGATGCTGGCCCCATCGCGCAACTGCCTGGCGATGACCACCAGGCAGTTGGTCGGGAAATAGGCGCTTTGAATGGCTTGTCCAGGCTCGTAGAGCGTTTGGCCCGCATGCAAAGACACCAGTTTCAAAGACGGCACGAGCATCTGGTAGTCGGCTTCAGGCAACTGGGCCAGCATGGCGTTGAGCTTGGGGTGCATGCTTGTTGTTGATGTTTTTCACTTGTCTCCGGTGCAGGGTAGACCGAAACGCTCGCATTTTTTTGTGCGCTGACGCACACAGGGCGGGGATTATTTGGGCAACCCTTTTTTGTAATGATTCATGAGTCATTGGGCTGTTTTTCAAATCCCCAACCCCCCTGATCGCGGGGCCGGCAGTGTGTCGCAGACCCGCAGGGCCAGTCCCAAAACGCCGCTCAGTACAATCGTGCGCACACACCCCAAGACAGAACGGGGACAGCAACACGCGTTGTGCGCGATTTTTGCTTCCTCGGCCTCCCTGCTTTGACCAGCGCCAGTGGGCGCGCAAGGGCCCCAGTGCCGCTCCAGCGTGGAGCGCTGGGCGCGCAGCAGGGTCTTGACAGACAAGGAACACATCCATGAGCCTCCAATGCGGCATCGTGGGCCTGCCCAACGTCGGCAAGTCCACACTGTTCAACGCCCTGACCAAAGCCGGCATCGCGGCCGAAAACTATCCCTTCTGCACCATCGAGCCCAACACCGGTGTGGTCGAAGTGCCTGATCCGCGTTTGCAAGAGCTGGCCAAGATCATCCAGCCCGAGCGCATCGTGCCGGCCATCGTCGAGTTCGTCGACATCGCTGGCCTGGTGGCCGGTGCCTCCAAGGGCGAAGGCCTGGGCAACCAGTTCCTCGCGCACATCCGCGAGACCGACGCCATCGTCAACGTGGTGCGCTGCTTTGAAGACCCCAATGTGATCCACGTGGCCGGCAAGGTCGACCCGATCGCCGACATCGAGGTCATCCAGACCGAGCTGTGCCTGGCCGACATGGGCACGGTCGAAAAAGCCCTGCAGCGCTACACCAAGGCCGCCAAGAGCGGCAACGACAAAGAAGCCGCTGCGTTGGTGCAGATCCTGACCAAGGTGCAGGCCGTGCTCGACCAGGGCAAGCCGGTGCGCACGCTGGACCTGAGCGAGCAAGAGCGCGCGCTGCTCAAGCCGCTGTGCCTGATCACGGCCAAGCGCGCCATGTTCGTGGGCAATGTGAGCGAAGATGGTTTCGACAACAACCCGCTGCTCGATCGCCTGA
>JBDLTR010000150.1:0-31475 GCA_039805705.1 Pseudomonadota bacterium | reverse complement strand
AAATCTCGCCTTCGCCCGGGAAGCGGTGCATGAGCTGGGTGAACCACCACGAGAAGCGCTCGGCGCGCCAGATGCGGCGCAGGCAGCGCTCGGAGTAGCTGTCGATGCCCGCTTCGGAGTTTTCCTTGTAGTACTCGATGATGGCGGTCGAGAGGTACTTCACGTCGGTCGCCGCCAGGTTCAGGCCCTTGGCGCCGGTGGGCGGCACGATGTGGCCGGCGTCACCGGCCAGGAACATGCGGCCAAAACGCATCGGCTCGGTCACGAAGCTGCGCAGCGGTGCGATGCTTTTCTCGATGCTGGGGCCGGTGACCAGCTGCGCGCGAGCCTCGGGGTCCAGGCGGTTGCGCAGTTCGTCCCAAAACGCGTCGTCGCTCCAGTCCTCGATTTTGTCGGTCAGCGGCACCTGCAGGTAGTAGCGGCTGCGCGTCTTGCTGCGCTGCGAGCACAACGCAAAGCCGCGCGGGCTGTTCACATAAATCAGTTCGTGGTGGACCGGCGGCGTGTCCGAGAGCAGGCCCAGCCAGCCAAAGGGGTAGACCTTTTCGTATTCGCGGATCTTGTCCTTAGGAGCGCTGGCGCGGCACACACCGTGAAAGCCGTCACAGCCGGCGATGAAGTCGCATTCGATGGTGTGCGTGGCGCCGTCTTTTTCGTAAGTGACGCGGGGCTTGGCGGTGTTGAAGTCGTGCACCTGCACATTGTTGGCTTCGTAGACCGTCGGCAGGCCCAGTTGCTGGCGCGCTTCCATCAGGTCGCGCGTGACCTCGGTCTGGCCATAGACCATGACCTGCTTGCCGCCGGTCAGCTGGCTCATGTTGATGCGGTGGCGCTCGCCCTTGAACAGCAGGTCGAAGCCCTGGTGGACCAAACCTTCCTGGTGCATGCGCTGACCCACGCCGGCTTCATCCAGCAGGTCGATGCAGACCTGCTCGAGCACACCCGCGCGGATGCGCGAGAGCACATAGTCACCGGTTTGGCGCTCGAGGATGATGGCGTCGATGCCGGCTTTGTAGAGCAGCTGGCCCAGCAACAGGCCAGAGGGGCCAGCGCCGATGATGGCCACCTGGGTGCGGGTCGGTTTGGTCATGAAAGTCTCCTGGAAATGGGGCGAAACAATGGCCCCAAGCTTAGGCAATGGCGAGGCGGGCGGCAGGTGCAGGGGCGATGAAATGTGCGATCATTGGCTTATGTGTGCGATGATCGCGCAGATTGATGGAGGTCAAACCACCATGGCGATCGCCAAAGCGGACTACATCGAGGGCCTGGCCAAAGGCCTGGCGGTGCTCGAGGCCTTTGACACCGAACGCCAGCGCCTGAACGCCACCCTGGCCGCGCAGCGCACCGGCATCACCCGCGCAGCCGCACGCCGGCACCTGCTCACGCTGGCCGAGCTGGGTTATCTGGAGACCGATGGCAGCCACTACTGGCTGTCGGCAAGGGTTTTGCGGTTTGCCGGCAGCTTCATGGCCACCTCGCGCTTGCCGCGCACCTTGCAGCCCACGCTGAATCGCCTGGCGCAGCAAACCCAGGCGGCGTTTTCGGCGGTGGTGCTCGACGGTGGCGAAGGCGTGATCGTGGCGCGCAGCGCCGGCAATGCCGAGCCGGTGCGGCACCTGGCCTATGGCCTGCACCTCGGGGCGCGGCTGCCCGCGCACGCCACCTCGACCGGGCGGGTCTTGCTGGCCAGCTTGTCCAGGAGCGATTTCGCCGCCTGGCTCAAGGGGCGGGAGCTGGCGCGCATCACACCGCAAACCGAAATCAGCCCTGCCGCCTTCCGGGCGCTGATCGCGCAGGTGCGGGCCGATGATTTTTGCCTGGCGCGCGAGGCGCACGAGCTGGGCATCCACGCGCTGGCCGTGCCTTTGCGCGACATGCAGGGCCGCACCCTGGCAGCGCTCAATGTGGTGGGCACGGCGGTGCAGCTCAGCGATGCCGCGGTGCAGCGGCAATGGTTGCCGCTCTTGCAAGAGGCCGCGCGCGAGTTGCGGCCCTTGCTTTAAACCCCGAGGTACTGCTCGAGCACGCTGGGGTCGGCGTGCAAAGCGTCGGACGTGCCTTCGAACACCACCTCGCCTTTGACGAGGATGACGTTGCGGTCGGTGATCTGGGTCACGTGCTTCCAGTTCTTGTCGACGATGATGGCGCTGATGCCGCTGTCCTTGATGACGCTGCAGATGCGCCAGATCTCGCGCGCGATCAGTGGTGCCAGGCCCTCGGTGGCTTCGTCCAGGATCAGCACATCGGGGTTGGTCATGAGCGCGCGGCCGATGGTCAGCATCTGCTGCTCGCCGCCCGACAGCTGCTGGCCGCCATGGCCCAGACGCTCTTTCAGGCGCGGGAAAGTCTCGAGCACGCGCTCATAGGTCCAGTCGCGCTGGCCGCGGGTGCCGGGGCGGGCCGCCATCTTGAGGTTTTCGACCACGCTGAGGTTGCCGAAGATGCCGCGGCCTTCGGGCACGTAGGCAATGCCCATCTGCGCGACCTCGAAGGTGGGGCGGCCATTCATGGGTTGGCCCTTGATGTCCACCGTGCCCTGGCGGGGCGGCACGATGCCCATGATGGATTTGAGCAGGGTGCTCTTGCCCATGCCGTTGCGGCCCATCAGGCCAATCGTTTCACCTTGGCCGACGCTGAAGTCGATGCCGCGCAGGATGTGGCTGGCGCCGTAGTAGGTGTGCAGGCCGTGGGCATGGATCAGGGTGTCGCTCATTTCAATGCTCTCCCAGGTACGCGGCCTGCACGCCACGGTCGGCACGCACGGCGGCCGGGCTGTCGCTGGCGATCACTTGGCCGTTGACCATCACCGTGAGGTGGTCGGCCAGGGTGAAGAGGGCGTCGATGTCGTGCTCGACCAGCATGATGGCGTGCTCTTGTTTGAGGCGCAGCAGCAACTCGACCATGCGCTCGGCTTCCATCACGCCCATGCCGGCCAGCGGCTCGTCGAGCAGCAGCACCAGCGGTTCGGTGGCCAGCGTCATGGCGATTTCAAGCTGGCGCTGCTCACCATGGCTGGCGGCGCCGGCCAGGGTGTGGCGACGCTCTTGCAGACCGGCCAGCTCGATCGCGCGCTCTGCCCGCGCATTGACGGCGGCCATGCGGTCGGCGCGGGCCAGCCAGCCCAGCGGGTTGAAGGGCGCCGGCTGCAGGCGCGACTGCGCGGCCAGGCGCACGTTGTCCCACACGGTGAAGCTGCGGAAGATGTTGGTCTTTTGGTAGCTGCGGCCCAGGCGGTGGCGCGAGATTTTCTCGGGCGTCCAGCCGGTGATGTCCTGGCCGTCGAGGGTGATCGTGCCAGTGGTCGGCGGCAGATCGCCCGAGAGCAGGTTGGTCAGCGTGGACTTGCCGGCCCCGTTGGGCCCGATCACCGCGTGCAGCTTGCCGTGCCACAAATCGAGCGAGACGTCGCTGACCGCGGCGAGGCCGCCAAAGCGCTTGGTCAGGCCGCGCGCGGACATCAAGACCTGGGCGTCACTCATGGCCGGTCTCCTTCTGGGCGAAGAGGCGCGTGAGCAGGCCCAGGATGCCCTTGGGGGCGAACACCACCAGGGCCACGATGAACAGGCCCATCCACATCTGCCAGTGCTTGCCGGTGTTGAAGCCTTTGACTTCAGGCAGGTCCTTGAACAGGTGGAGCAGGTATTCGAAGGAAAACGCGCCGATGATGGCGCCAGCAAAATTGCCCATGCCGCCCAGGATCACCATCATGATGGCGTGCGCGCTCATGTGAAAACCCATGAGCTCGGGGTTCACAAAGCCCGATTGCGCGGCCCACAAAAAGCCGGCCAGGCCCGCGAGCGCGCCGGCCAGCGTGAAGGCCGCCAGTTTGTGGCTGAAGGTCGAAAAACCCAGGGCGCGCATGCGGTGCTCGTTGACGCGGATGCCGGCGAGCGCACGGCCAAACGGGCTCCACAGCACGCGGCGCAAAAACAGGTAGGCCACGGCCAGGCAAGCCAGCGTGAAGAAATAAAACACGCGTTTGTTTTCCAGATCGATCAGCACGGCGTCGGGACGGAAGTTCAGGAACAGGCCATCGGAGCCCCCGAGCGCCTTGTTGTCGAAGAACACATAAAACACCATCTGCGCGAACGCCATGGTGACCATGATGAAGTAGATGCCGTGCGTGCGCACCACCAGAAAGCCGATCACCAGTGCCGCCAGCGCCGAGGCGCCCACCGCCAGCGGCAGGCTGGTATACAGGCTCACCGGCTCATTGGTCGGGGTGAGGAAGGCCAGCGCATAGCCGGCCAGGCCGAAATAGGCCGCGTGACCCAGCGAGACCAGGCCGGTCACGCCCTGCAGCAGGTCCAGGCTCATGGCAAAAATCGCCAGGATCATCATGCGGTTGACCATGGCCAGGTAAAAGTCGCTGCCGACGAAAGGGAAGGCCGCGAGGGCCGCGAAGCCCAGCAGCAGGACCAGTTGCACGCTGCGCGGCAGGGTTTCGATGTGGATTTGGGGAGCGCTCATGGTCACCTCACTGCTTGAAGAGGCCTTCGGGCTTGTACAGCAGCACCGCGGCCATGAGCACATACACCAGCATGCCCGACACCTGGGGCAGGAGCACCTTGCCGAAGGTGTCGACCAGACCCACCAGCAGGGCCGAAATCAGCGCACCGCGCACCGAGCCGATGCCGCCGATCACCACCACCACAAAGCACATGATCAGCACCTGGCCGCCCATGTTCGGGTAGACGCTGGAGATCGGCGCAGCGATCATGCCGGCGATCGAGGCCAGGCCCACGCCGAGTGCGAACACCACCGCATGGATCAGCGTGATGTTGACGCCCAGCGCCTCGGTCATCTCGTGGTTGAAGGCGCCTGCGCGGATCTTCATGCCCAGGCGCGTTTTCGAGATCAGCAGGTACAAGCCCAGCGCGAGCACGATGCACAGGCCCGACATGAAGAGGCGGTACACCGGGTAGGACAGGGTGTCGGTCAGCGGGATCGAGGCGGACAGCGCCTCGGGGATTTGCAGGCCGTGCACATCGTCGCCCCAGAGCATGGAGCGCAGCTCCTCGAACACATAGATCAGGCCGAAGGTCAGCAGCACCTGGTCGAGGTGGTCGCGGTGGTAGAAGTGGCGGAACAGCAGCTTCTCGAGCAGCAGGCCAAAAGCGACCGACAGGGCCGTGCCCACCACAATGGCCAGCGTGAAGCTGCCCAGCATGCCCGCCAGCGACCAGGCCAGGTAGGCGCCCAGCATGTAAAAGCTGCCGTGCGCGAGGTTGACCACGCCCATGATGCCGAAGATCAGCGTGAGGCCGGCCGCCAGCATGAACAGCAGCAGCCCGTACTGGACGCTGTTGAGCAGCTGGATGAGGAAGTTGACGATGTCCATCGGGGAGGAACTGCGTGGGGAATCGGAGGGCGGGTGTGAAAACGGCGGAACGAATCCGCCGTCGGCAAGGGGCTGGCGCAGCCCGTGCGGGCTGCGGCCAGCGGGCTTAAAGGCGGCAGCCCGCGCCCGAGTCGGCCAGGGCCTTGGCGGCCACGCCGATCACCTTGTTTTCTTTGCCCACCACCTGGCGCAGGTAGATGTCCTGCACCGGGTTGTGCGCCTTGCTCATGGTCCACTTGCCGCGCGGGCTGTCGATGACCGCGCCTTCCATGGCCTTGTACAAGGCGGCCTTGTTGGCCAATTCGCCCTTGACGGCGTTGGCGCCCTGGATCAGCAAGAGGCCGGTGTCGTAGCCTTGCACCGCGTAGACGTCGGGCTGCATCTTGAAGGTCTTGGCGTAGTTCAGGCGGAACTCGTTGTTGCGCTTGGTCTCGATGCCGTCGCCGTAGTGCAGGGTGGACAGAACGCCCTCAGCGGCCGGGCCAGCGGCCTCGATCGTGCCCTCGGTCAGGAAGCCCGAACCGTACAGCGGAATCTTGTCTTTCAGGCCAGCCGCGGCGTAGTCCTTCATGAACTTGGCCGCGCCACCGCCCGCGAAGAAGCAGGCCACCGCATCGGGCTTGAGCGCGGCGATCTCGGTCAGCAGCGCCTGGAACTCGACGTTGGGGAAGGGCAGGCCCAGTTCCTTGACGATGGTGCCGCCGGCTTTGGTGTAGCTTTCCTTGAAGCCCTCATAGGCTTCATCGCCTGCAGCGTATTTCCAGGTGATCCAGACCGCCTTCTTGTGGCCGCGCTTGACCATGGCCTCGCCCAGCGCCATGGTGGGCTGGCTGTTGGTGAAGCTGGTGCGGAACACGTTGGGCGCACACTGGGCGCGGGTGGCGATGTGCACGCCGGCGTTGGGAATCAGGCTGAGCACACCAGACTCGCGGGCCACGCGGTGGATGCCCATTTGCACGCCCGAGTGCACCGTGCCGATCAGCACATCGACCTTGTCGCGCTGCACCAGCTTGTTGGCGTTTTCGATGGCCTTGGACGGCTCCGATTCGTCGTCGACCTTGAACCACTCGATCTCACGGCCGCCGAGCTTGCCGCCCTGTTCGTTGATGGCCATGCGCACACCGTTTTCGATGGCCACACCCAGCTGGGCAAAGGTGCCGGTGTAGGGCAGCATGAAACCCACGCGGATCTTGCCGCTTTGGGCCAGTGCGTGTTGGGGAATCAGCAGGCCGGCCGAGCTGGTGCCCAGCAGGGCGGCGCCTTGGGCCAGGATCTGGCGGCGGTTGAAGGGGGCATTCATGGCAGTCTCCTTTTTTTGATCCATGCATCCGCGTTCGGACCGTTTCAGCATACCGAAGTCAGGACCGTGTTTGATGCATTATGTTGCATGTTTGGGGGTGCTGAAACTCAGGTAAATCCCTGATAAGGGGGGTCTTCATGAATCAAAAAGCATGTCGGGGTGCGCCCGGTCGCAGTGGCCCCGGCCTATGCCTTTGGGCCTATGGGCAAGGCGCACCAGGCTTTTGACAATCGCTGGCGCGGGGCATTGGCCCCCCAGCAAGGAGTACACACCGTGATGAGCACCGACCAAATGCAGACCGCGCAAAAAGCCCAGGTCAACCAATGGTTCGACTGGGCCGACAAAAGCCTGGACGAAGCCGAAAAACTGATGGACCTGCACCTGAGCGCGTACCGCGACACCCTCAAGGAAATGGCCCAGTGCTGCCAAAACGCCTGCGAGGTGCACGACATGCCCAGCGCCTGGCATTGGCAAAGCGGCGCGCTCAAGCCCTTTGCCGAGCAATCGGCGCACTATGGCGCCCGGCTCATGGGCCTGGCGTCAGGCAGCGGACGCGAGCTCAGCCGCAGCTTCGAAAACCAATGGCAGGCCCTGAGCCAGCAGATGCGCGGCATGGTCGGCGATTGGCCACGCGCAGGGGCGCAAAAGCCCGATGCGGCGTTTGATTACCTGCGCAACACCATGCAGGCGTTTGACAGCGTGTGGGAAAGTGCCCGCCACAACCTGCAGCAATCGCAGCAAGCCGCGCTGCAGGCGGTGTCGTCCCACAAAGCGCCGACCAAGGCGGGGCAGGGGCGCAAGTCGGCTTGAAGGGGATGGCCTGTCCGGAGGGAATCGAACCCCCGACCCACAGCTTAGAAGGCTGTTGCTCTATCCAACTGAGCTACGGACAGATCAGAGACAGCAAAGGCCCTGAGCGGGCCTTTGTGTTTTCGAATGGTCGGAGCGGCGGGATTCGAACTCGCGACCCTCTGCTCCCAAAGCAGATGCGCTACCAGGCTGCGCTACGCTCCGACTGGCACGCATTCTACCCGCGAAAGCCCCGCGGACCCGAAGGCTCAGCGTTTTTGGTGCTGTGTGGCACCAAACAGGTTCTCACGCGCTTTGTCGTCGAGCAGGGGCTTGCGGGCATCGGCCAGCACCTGCACCGCGCGCTGCACCGCCGGGCGTGCCGCGATGCGGTCGAACCAGGCCTTGAGCTGGGGGTAGTCGGCCCAGTCGATGCCCTGGTTTTGCCAACTGCGCAGCCAGGGGAAGATGGCCATGTCGGCGATCGAGTAGCTGTTGCCCGCGATCCAGGCGTGGTCTTGCAGGCGCTTGTCCATCACGCCGTACAGGCGTTTGGCCTCGTTGGTGTAGCGCTCGATGCCGTAGGCGATCTTCTCGGGCGCGTAGATGCGAAAGTGGTGCGCCTGCCCCAGCATCGGTCCCACACCGCCCATCTGGAACATCAGCCACTGCAGCACCTCGTATTTGGCGCGGTCGCTTTTGGGCATGAAGCGGCCGGTCTTGGCGGCCAGGTAGACCAGGATCGCGCCCGATTCGAACAGGGAGATGGGTTTGCCGTCAGGGCCTTCGCTGTCGACCAGGGCCGGGATCTTGTTGTTGGGGCTGATGCGCAAGAACTCGGGCTTGAACTGCTCGCCCGTGCCGATGTTGACCGCGTGCACGCGGTAGGGCAGCTTGCACTCTTCGAGCATGATGTGGATCTTGTGGCCATTGGGGGTGGGCCAGGTGTAGAGGTCGATCAATTGAAACTCCCAGTGGGTGAAGCCCACACCATCGCCCAAACGGCCTGCCCGCAGCGTTTGCAAGCAGGCCGTTGGCGCGTGCAGGCCGAAAAAATCAGCTGCCGCGGGTGACTGGCATCTCGACCTCGCCCGGGATGGCCATGTGGCGCGCGTACTCGAGCTTGGCCAGCGAGTTGCGGTGCACCTCGTCGGGGCCATCGGCCAGGCGCAGGGTGCGCTGGTGGGCATAGGAATAGGCCAGCGGAAAGTCCTGCGAGACGCCGGCGCCGCCGTGCGCCTGGATCGCCCAGTCGATGATCTGGCAGGCCATGTTGGGCGCCACAATCTTGATCATCGCGATCTCGGCCTTGGCGACCTTGTTGCCCACGGTGTCCATCATGTAGGCGGCCTTGAGCGTCAGCAGACGGGCCTGCTCGATCATGCAACGGGCCTCGGCCACGCGCTCTTGCCAGACCGACTGGCGCGCGACCTCGCGGCCAAAGGCCACACGCGCGCTCAGGCGCTTGCACATCAGTTCGAGCGCACGCTCGGCCGCGCCGATCGAGCGCATGCAGTGGTGGATGCGGCCCGGGCCCAGGCGACCCTGGGCGATTTCAAAGCCGCGGCCCTCGCCGAGCAGGATGTTCTCGGCGGGCACGCGCACGTTCTCGAGCAGCACCTCCATGTGGCCGTGCGGCGCGTCGTCGTAGCCGAACACCGGCAGGTGGCGCACGATGGTGATGCCCGGCAGGTTGGCCGGCACCACGATCATCGACTGCTGCGAGTGGCGCGGCGCGTCGGGGTTGGTTTTGCCCATGACGATGTAGACCGCGCAGCGCGGGTCACCGGCGCCCGAAGACCACCATTTGCGGCCGTTGAGCACATAGTGGTCACCATCGCGGCGGATTTCGCATTCGATGTTGGTGGCATCGGACGAAGCGACGGCCGGCTCGGTCATCAAAAAGGCCGAGCGGATCTCGCCCTTGAGCAGCGGCTCGAGCCACTGGTCCTTGAGGCTTTCGCTGGCGTAACGCTCCAGCGTTTCCATGTTGCCGGTGTCGGGGGCCGAGCAGTTGAACACTTCAGGCGCCCAGGGCACCCGGCCCATGATTTCGCAAAGCGGTGCGTACTCGAGGTTGGACAAGCCCTCGGGCGCGCGGTGCGATTTGGGCAGAAACAGGTTCCACAGCCCCGCCTGGCGCGCCAGGGGTTTGAGTTCCTCGATGATGTGGGTCGGCACCCAGGCATTGCCTTTGGCGCGGTTCTCGGCGATCTCGTCAAAGAAGCGCTGCTCGTTGGGGTAGATGTGCTTGTCCATGAAAGCCAGCAAACGGGCCTGCATGTCTTTGACCTTGGGGCTGTAGTCGAAATCCATGGTCGCTCTCCTGTGGTGGGTAAGGGGTGGGGTCAGTGTTGTTGGGCGAATCGCCAGGCCAGCTCGGCCATGGGCCGTGCGCCAGCGCCCGAGCTGCGGGCCTGCTCGCTCGAAGCGGTGCCGTCTTCCACACGCTTGGCAATGCCCTGCAAGATCGCGGCGATGCGGAACATGTTGTAGGCCTGGTAGAAGTTCCAGTCCTTGGCCAAAGCTTCTGGCGTGGCAAAACCGGTGCGCGCGCAGTAGCGGCGGATGTAGTCCTGTTCGGACGGGATGCCCAGCGCCGCCAGGTCCAGCCCGCCGATGCCGCGGAAGGTGCCGGGCGTGATGTGCCAGGCCATGCAGTGGTAGCTGAAGTCGGCCAGCGGGTGGCCCAGTGTGGACAGCTCCCAGTCCAGCACGGCCAGCACGCGCGGCTCGCTGGGGTGGAACATCAGGTTGTCCAGCCGGTAGTCGCCATGGACGATGCTCACCAGCGACTCGTCCAGGGCGCTGTCGGGCATGTGTTGGGGCAGCCAGTCCATCAGCTTGTCCATCTCGGGGATGGGCTGGGTGATCGAGGCCACGTACTGCTTGCTCCAGCGGCTGACCTGGCGCTCGATGTAGTTGCCCGGCTTGCCGTAGTTCGCCAGACCGCGTTCGGCGAACGGCACCTTGTGCAGCGCCGCCATCACGCGGTTCATCTCGTCGTAAATCTCGCCGCGCTGGGCGCTGGTCATGCCGGGCAGCGACTGGTCCCACAGCACACGGCCTTGCACGAACTCCATCACGTAAAAGGCGCGGCCGATGACCGATTCGTCGTCGCACAGCACATGCATCTGGGCGACGGGCACCTCGGTGCCGTGCAGACCCCCCATGACCGCGAATTCGCGCTCGATCGCGTGCGCCGAGGGCAGCAGCTTGGCCACCGGACCCGGCTTGGCGCGCATCACGTATTGCTGGCTCGGCGTGATGAGCTTGTAGGTGGGGTTCGATTGCCCACCCTTGAACATCTCCACGCTCAAGGGGCCGGCAAAGCCCGGCAGGTGGCGGCTGAGCCAGGCCTCGAGCGCGGGCACGTCAAAGGCGTGGGCGCCCGACACCGGGCGGGTCCCCACGAAATGTTCAAATCCACTCATGGGCACCTCGGGTGGCGGGGGCCTGCCCCGCGTCAAAAAAACTCAGTGATCGGCGTTGACGATGGCCAACAGCCCGTCGCGATCGAGCACCACCAGACCACCCGGCTCGATGCGGATGATCTGCTCGCGCTCCATTTGCTTGAGTTCCTGGTTCACACGCTGGCGCGAGGCGCCCAGCAGCTGGGCCAGCTCTTCCTGCGCCAGTTGCAGGCTGATGCGGATCGCCTTGGCGTCCGACAGGCTGGGCGTGCCGTAGCTGCGCACCAGGTGGTTGAGCTGCTTGGCCAGGCGCGCGCGCAGGGGCAGGGTGTTGAGGTCTTCCACCAGACCGTAGAGCTGGCGGATGCGGCGCGACTGCAGGCGCAGCAGCGCTTCGTAGAACTCGGTGTGCTGCGACAGGATCTTGCGAAAGTCCGCTCTGGCCACGTTCAGGATGGTGGTGTCGCCATGCGCGTAGCAGTCGTGCGTGCGGCGCTCCCCATCGAAGATCGAGACATCGCCAAACCAGATGCCCGGCTCGACATAGGTCAGCGTGATCTGCTTGCCCGACACCGAGGTCGAGCTCACCCGCACCGCGCCCTTGGCGCAGGCGATCCACACCTCGGGCGGATCGCCGCGTGCGGCGATCATGTCGCCGTCCCGGTAGCGTTTGACGTAAGCGCATCGAAGGATGTCGTGCCGAAGCGAGGGTGAAAGGGAAGAAAACCAGCGACCGTTGTTGATCGCTTCTCGTTCTTCCATTGTCAGAATGGGTTCGTCCATGGTCTGTCTTGTCAGTGACTGGGGCTGTCGAAGTTGTCGCGGGCGGGACCTTGCGGTCGCTTTGTCAGCCCGGTGTTGGCATCGCGGGGCTCAAAGGTATTGGGGCTTTTCCTTGTTCAGGAAGGCCGAAATGCCGATGCCGGCGTTGGCGTGGTGCAGGTTCTTCACGAAATGGTCGCGCTCACGGGCCAGCTGGGCATTGAGCGAGCTGCCATCGGCTTCGAGCAGCAGTTCCTTGACACTGGCCAGCGCATTGGGCGCGCGCGCATTGAGCTGGGCCGACCAGGCCAGGGCCTGCTCGAGCGCATGGCCCGGTTCGGTGATGCGGCCGACCACGCCCATCTGGTGCAGGCGCTCGGCGCCCATGCGTTCACCGAGCATCAGCAGTTCGGTGGCCAGCTGGCGCGGCACGAGGCGCGAGAGGCTCCAGCTGCCACCGCCATCGGGCGAGAGCGCGATCGAGCTGTAGGCCATGACAAACACGCTGTTGGCGGCGGCGACGATCAGGTCGCAAGCCAGGGCCAGCGAAAAGCCTGCGCCCGCGGCCGGGCCTTCGACGGCCGCGATCACAGGCTTGGGAAAGGTGCGTATCGCCTCGATCCAGCTGTGCAGGCCTTCGACGCTTTGGGCCTGGACCTCCGGGGGCTGCTGGCGGTTGTTTTGCAGGCGCTGCAGGTTGCCGCCCGCGCTGAAGATGCCGCCCTCGCCGGTGATGATGACCGAGCGGATGTCGGCGTTCGATTCGGCCACGTTCAGGGCCTCGACCCCGGCGGCGTACATCTCGGGCCCGAGCGCGTTGCGGTGCTCGGGGTTGGAGAGGGTCAGGATCAGCGTCTGGCCCTCGCTGGTGCTGCGCAGTTGGGCGCTCATGCGGACTCCTCTTCGTGCATCAAAGACAGGCCGAGGGCACCGCGGCGGCGCAGCCAGGGGCTGGGGCGGTAGCGCGGATCGCCGTAGACGGTTTGCATGTTGAACAGCACCTCCAGGATGCTGTCGGGGCCAAAGCGGTTGCCCATGGCCAGCGGGCCCAGGGGGTAGGCCAGGCCCAGCGTGACGGCGGTCTCCAGGTCTTGCGGCGTGCACACGCGCTGCTGGCACATGTCGGAGGCGATGTTGACGATGGTGGCGACCACGCGTTGGGTGACGAAGCCGCCGCTGTCGCGGATCACCGAGACCGGTTTGCCATCGCGCGCGAACAGCGCGTGCGCGGCGTCGCGCATGTCTTGGCGGGTGGCCGGGTTGGTGGCGATCACACGGCGCTTGGTGGCGGCATCGGGCACCAGCATGTCGATGCCGACGGTGCGCGCCGGGTCGTGGCGGTCGACCACCGCCACGGTGGTCACGTCAAAGCCCAGCGGCGCGACCAGGGTCAGCGCCTCGGGCGAGGGCGATTGGCCGGTCTCGATCTTGGCGCCCAGGTCCTTGAGCAGCTGCAGCAGCTCCGAGCGGCGCGCGGCGCGCGGCGACACCCACACGGGCGGGATGTGCTCGACCTGGGGCACCGGGGGCTCTGCGGGCACCTGCTGCACACCGTCGACATACTTGTAAAAGCCTTCGCCCACTTTCTTGCCGACCACGCCGCCGGCCAGGCGCTGCGCGGTGATGACGTTGGGGCGGTAGCGCGGCTCGTCGTAGTACTGGCGGTAGATCGCCTCGATCACGTGGTGCGAGACGTCGAGGGCGGTCAGGTCAAACAGCTCGAAAGGGCCGAGCTTGAAGCCCACCTGGTCGCGCAAGATGCGGTCGATGGTGGCGAAATCGGCGATGCCTTCGCTGACGATGCGCAGCGCCTCGGTGCTGTAGCCGCGGCCCGCGTGGTTGACGATGAAGCCGGGCGTGTCTTGCGCTTGCACAGGCGTGTGGCCCATCTGGCGCGCGAAATCGGTCAGGCGGGCACAGGTCGCCGCCTCGGTCTTGAGGCCGGCGATCACCTCGACCACCTTCATCAGCGGCACCGGGTTGAAGAAGTGGTAGCCCGCGAAACGGCCAGGGTGCTGCATGCCGGCGGCGATCGCCGTGACCGACAGCGAGGAGGTGTTGGTCACCAGCACCGCGTCGGCCGCGACGACTTTTTCGAGTTCGGCGAAAACCGCTTTCTTGATGTCGATCTTTTCGACGATGGCCTCGACCACAAGTTCACACCCGGCCAGGTCTTGCAGGCTGGCCGCTTCGTGCAAGCGTGCTTTGTGGCCAGCCGCTGCCTCGGGCGTGAGCTTGCCCTTCTCGGCCAGTTTGTCCCACTGCTGGTGCAGGGCTTCGCGGGCCTTGCCGGTGGCCCCAGCCTGCGTGTCGTACAGCCAGACCTGGCTGCCGGCCTGAGCGGCGATCTGGGCGATGCCGCGCCCCATGGCGCCGGCGCCGATGATGGCGACTTTGGAAAATGCGAGGGTCATGTGCGGGTCTCGTGTGCGTGCAGGCCAAGGCCGTGCGGTGTAGCTTGTCTGAAACTGACAATTATGGGGCTATTGCGCCACCCATCCGCGGCCTGTTCAGCCCGGCAGATGCACCGGGTGGCGCTGGGCCCAGCGCGCTGCCCACAGGCTCAGCACCAAGGACAACAGCACGATGGCGCAGCCGGCCAGCGGCAAGATGCCCATGCCGTGGCGCACCAGCAACCAGCCGCCACCGGCTGCGCCCAGGGCCTGGCCCGCGTACATGGCCGAGGTGTTGAGCGCGATCGAGGCGGGGGCCAGCATCGGGGCCAGATTGACCAGCCGCGCTTGCTGTGCCGAGTTGGAGGCGAACACGCCCAAGCCCCAGGGCAGCAAGGCCAAGACCAGCGCGCCGTAGCTGTGCGTCAGGCTGACCGCGCCCAGCCCAAGGGCGATGCAGCCCAAGGCCAGCGCCATCGCACGCGGTGGCCCCAGCTGGTCGATGCGCCGGGACACCAGGGCATTGCCGATGAAGCCGCACAGGCCGTAAGCGAAAAAAAGCAGGCTGAGCTCTTGGGTGTTGATGCCGTAGCCTTGCACCACGAAAGGGGCCAGGTAACTGAAAAGCGTGAACTGACCGGCCGCGGCGAGCACGGTGATCGCCAGCGTCAGCATCAGGGACGACGATGACAGGGTGCGCCGCCAGGCGCCGATCGACAGCCCGCCGGTGACGATGCCGCGTGGCATACGCGCCGCCAGCCACAGGCCCGAGGCCAGCGACATCAGCGCCATCAAACCCATGGTCCAGCGCCAGCCCAGCGTGCCGCCCACCCAGGCCCCCAGCGGTGTGCCCAGCACCGAGGCGACGGACCACCCCAAAAAGACAAAGGTGATGGCGCGTCCGCGTTGCTGTTCTGGCACCAGCGCGCCGATGCAGGCCGCCGCCTGGGGCGTGAAGACAGCGGCCGAGATCAGGGCCAGCACACGCGACCACAGCAGTTGGTCAAAATCGACGGCCAGGGTGGCCAGGGCGTGGAAAAAGGCGTACCAGAGCAGACTGCCGACCAAGAGCCGGCGCCGGTCCCAGCGCGAGACCACGGCGGCCAGCAGCGGCGCGCCGATGCACACGGCGGCGGCGCCATAGCCGATCAGGTGGCCGGCGGTGTTGACCGAGACGGCGAAGTCTTGGCGGATCTCGTTGAGCAGGCCCGCCACCACCATCACGCCCATGCCAATGACCACGTTGCCGAACATCATCGGCCACAGCACGGCGGGCAGGCGCTGGTTCTGGGGCACGGTTCAGCGCCGCACTTGCAAGGCGCCCGGGTTGACGATGTTGGTCGGGGTGCCTTTGATGAAGTTGACCACGTTGTCGAAGGCCGCGCCAAAGTAGAGCTCGTAGCTGTCTTTTTCGACGTAGCCGATGTGCGGCGTGCAAATGCAGTTTTCCAGCCGCAGCAAAGCCGAGCCTTGCAAGATCGGTTCGGACTCGAACACGTCGACCGCGGCCATGCCCGGGCGGCCGCGGTTGAGCGCGCTGATCAGGGCGTTGGTCTCGATCAGCTCGGCGCGTGCGGTGTTGACGAACAGCGCGGTCGGTTTCATGCGCCCGAGGTCGTCGGCGGTGACGATGTCCCGCGTGGCGTCGTTCAGGCGCAGGTGCAGGCTCAAGACGTCGGAGGTTTCGAAAAAAGCCTCGCGGCTGGTGGCAGCGGCCAGGCCGTCTTGCATGGCGCGGGCACGCGATTCGTCGCTGCCCCAAATCTGTACCTGCATGCCGAAAGCGCGGCCGTAGCCGGCGACCAGCTGGCCGATCTTGCCGTAGCCCCAAATCCCCAGCGTCTTGCCGCGCAGCGTGACGCCCAGTCCGAAGTTGGCGGGCATCGACGCCGCCTTGAGGCCCGCCTGTTGCCACGCCCCGTGTTTGAGGTTGCCGATGTACTGCGGCAAGCGGCGCATGGCGGCCATGATCAGGGCCCAGGTCAGCTCGGCCGGTGCCACTGGCGAGGAGACGCCTTCGGCCACGGCCACACCACGCTCAGTGCAGGCCGCCAGGTCGATGTGCGCGCCCACGCGGCCGGTTTGCGCGATGAGTTTCAGGCGTGGCAGTTTCTCGATCAGGGCGCGGTTGAGCGCGGTGCGGTCGCGGTTGAGCACGAGGATGTCGGCATCTTTGAGCCGCACCGAGAGTTGGGCCAGACCTTTGACGGTGTTGGTGTAGACCTTGGCTGGGAAAGCCTCCAGTTTGGCGGCGCAATCGAGTTTGCGCACCGCGTCCTGGTAGTCGTCAAGGATCACAATGTTCATCCCGCCATTGTGCCTTGACGGCCAAGGTCGCCCGGCGCGCTTGGCCGGGCGCGAAGCCCTTGAAAGGCGTGCTCAGTGCGTCAGGGGGGCGCTGTGTTGTGCCGCTTCGCGTGCGGCCAAGCGCTCCAGTTCGGCACAGACATCGGCCATGCGGCCCGAGATGACCAGGCGACCCGCATCGCGACTCTGGGCGTCGCACACGCGCACCACACGCAGGGCTGGGCGTGCGACGCTGAAGGCGGTGACCGGTCGGGCCGAGACCGGCCAGTGCCGGCTGGGTCGGGCGCTGCGCCAAACGCGCGGTGTGCCGCTGGGCAGGGGTGCGGCGCTGCGCGTGGCGGGCGCCAGGCGGTGCTGCAGCGCTGAGAAACCTTGGAACAGGCTGGAAATGGTGAGCAGTGCGATTCCCATGTGAAACCTTTCGAAATGCTGGAGGTTGGACACAGGCAGGATTGGCAAACAAGCCATCGCGCGCCAGGGTCTGTTGGCCAAGCCCGCAGACGCCCGCCACCTGGCGCGCATGGCGTGGTCTTACATCAGCAGGCCGTTGCGGATGAGGCCGACGGCCAGACCTTCGATGTCGAAAGCGTCTTCCGGGCGGACAACGATGGTCTGGTAGTCGGGGTTTTCGGGCAGCAACTCGATGTGCTCGGGCGTTTGGCGCAGGCGCTTGACGGTGACTTCTTCGCCCAGACGGGCGACGACGATCTGCCCGTTGCGCACGTTCTTGGTGGCTTTGACGGCCAGCAGGTCGCCGTCCATGATGCCGGCGTCGCGCATCGACATGCCGCGCACGCGCAGCAGGTAGTCGGGCGTTTCGCTGAACAAGGTGCTTTCCAGGTGGTAGGTGCGGTCCACGTGTTCCTGCGCGAGAATCGGCGAGCCCGCGGCGACGCGGCCGATCAGCGGCAGGCTCAGCTGGTCCAGGCCGGGCAGGGCCAGGCTGAACGGATCGCCCTCGCCACGTGTGGCGCTGCGGCCGGCGCCTTTGAGGCGGATGCCGCGCGAGGTGCCGCTGACGAGCTCGATCACGCCTTTGCGTGCCAAGGCCTTGAGGTGCTCTTCGGCGGCGTTGGCCGACTTGAAGCCGAGCATGCTGGAGATCTCGGCCCGGGTGGGCGGCGCACCGGTGTTGGCGATGGTGTGGCGGATCAGGTCCAGAATCTCTTGCTGACGGGCGGTGAGTTTGGGGCTGTCGATCATGGCGGACTCCTGTACGAAGGCCTGGATGAATCTGTTTTTTCATCCAGTAACTGTATTTTTGACCAGTTTTGAGGATCGCGCAAGTGGTGGATGCAAAAAAAATCGGGCAATGGGTGGTTTTGGGCACTGGCGGCACGATCGCCGGCACGGCGGCCACGGCCGAGGACCACACCGGCTACACGGCGGCCCAGCTGGGCGTGCAGACCCTGCTGGAGGGCTTGCCGGGCCTGCACACCGCCTTGCGGGGCGATGCCTTGCACTGCGAACAGGTCGCCCAGCTCAACAGCAAAGACATGGACCACGGCGTGTGGCAGCGGCTGGCGCAGCGCTGTGCCCATTGGCTGGCGCAGCCCAAGGTGCGCGGCGTCTTGGTCACGCACGGCACCGACACCCTCGAAGAAACCGCCTGGTTCCTGCAGTCGGTGCTGGCACCGGCCAAACCGTTGGTGATGACCTGCGCCATGCGCCCAGCCACCGCCGTGCAGGCCGACGGTCCGCAAAACCTGCTGGACGCGCTGGCCACGGCGCGCGAGGCCGCCGGGCGCGGCGTGCTGGTGGTCTGTGGCGGGCGTGTGCACCGCGCCGCCCAGGTGCAAAAAATCCACCCTTACCGGCTCGATGCCTTCGACTCGGGCGAGGCGGGCCCGGCCGGCTGGGTTGAGCAAGGCCAGGTGCGCTGGGCGCAGCCGGTGGCCCACGCCGAGCTGGCCCACCCGCAGGCGGCCCTGGCCTTGACGCGGCCGGCCCAGGACTGGCCCTGGGTGGCGGTGCTGCATGGCCACGCGGGGGCTTCGGGCCGTCAGGTGCAGGCGCTGCTGGAGGCGGGCGTGCGGGGCCTGGTGCTCGCGGGCTCGGGCAATGGTCAGGTGCATGCCGAATGGCTGCCCGCCTTGCAGCAGGCCCAGGCGCAGGGTGTGGCGGTGCGCTTGGTCAGCCGCTGTGCCCAGGGGCAAATCGTGGGCGAGGCGGCGCAGTTGCCGCTGGCGCCGCGCGGCCTCAATGTCTACAAGGCGCGCATTGCCCTGATGCTCGAACTCATGGCCTGAAAACGACAAAGCCCCGCAGTGCGGGGCTTTGTGAAAGGCCTGGAAAGACCGATCAGCTGGCCAGGGCCTGGAAGGCGCGCGCGGTGATGTCTTCGACGCTGCCGGTGCCGCTGATGGCCCGGTACTTGGGTGCCGAGGCGGGGTCCTGCTGGGCCCAGCCTGAGTAATAGTCGACCAGCGGTCGCGTCTGGCTGCTGTAGACGTCCAGGCGTTTCTTGACGGTTTCTTCCTTGTCGTCGTCGCGCTGCACCAGGGGCTCGCCGGTCACATCGTCTTGGCCTTCGACCTTGGGCGGGTTGAATTTGACGTGGTAGGTGCGGCCCGAGGCGGGGTGCGAGCGGCGGCCGCTCATGCGTTCGATGATGGCGTCAAAGGGCACATCGATCTCGAGCACATAGTCGAGCTTGACGCCCGCGGCCTTCATGGCTTCGGCCTGGGGGATGGTGCGGGGGAAACCATCGAACAGGAAACCCTGGGCGCAATCGGGCTGTGCGATGCGGTCCTTGACCAGGTTGATGATCAGGTCGTCGCTGACCAGGCCGCCGGCGTCCATGACCTTCTTGGCTTCCAGGCCCAGCGGGGTGCCCGCCTTGACGGCGGCGCGCAGCATGTCACCCGTGGAGATTTGCGGGATGCCGTACTTCTGGCAGATGAAGTTGGCCTGGGTGCCTTTGCCGGCGCCGGGTGCGCCCAAGAGGATCAGTCTCATGGTTCTTCCTTGTAGCTTGTGGATGCGGTGGCCTCGGCGGTGCCAGGGCGTTCATTCGAAGTTCATTTGAGAATAGCACGGGGATGCCCCCGACAGGCTTACGCCGGCGGGCTCAGGCGCCCAGCAGGCGGCGCACGCGTTCGAGGTCTTGCGGCGTGTCCACGCCAGGTCCCGGCGCGGCGTCGGTCACGTGCACCGCGATGCGGTGGCCGTGCCAGAGGGCGCGCAGCTGTTCCAGCGATTCCAGGGTTTCGATGGGGGCCGGCGGCAGTTGGGGGAACTGGCGCAAAAAGCCCGCGCGGTAGCTGTAAATCCCGATGTGGCGCAGCGGCGCGGGTGAGGGCAGGGCCCGGAAGCCGCCAGAACTGCCTGCCGAACTGCCGGCCAATTGGCCATCGCGCCACCAGGCAATGGGTGCGCGGCTGAAATACAGGGCGAGCTGGCGCGCGTCGAGCACCACCTTGACGACGTTGGGGTTGGTGTAGTCGGCCAGGTCGTGGATCGCGTGGGCGGCGGTGCCCATGCTGGCCTCGGGCCGCTCGGCCAGCACGCGCGCCACTTCACCGATCAGGGTGGGGGGAATCAGGGGCTCGTCGCCCTGCACATTCACCACCAGCGCCTCGTCGGGCAGGCCCAGCAGGCTGCAGGCCTCGGCCAGGCGGTCGCTGCCGCTGGCGTGGTCGACGCGGGTGAGCAGCACCTGCACGCCATGGGCCTGGCAAGCCTGCACGATGCGCGCGTCGTCGGCGGCGACCACCACACGGGCTGCGCCCGATTGGGCCGCGCGTTGGGCCACGCGCACCACCATGGGCAGGCCGGCGATGTCGGCCAGCGGCTTGTCGGGCAGGCGGCTGGACGCCATGCGCGCCGGGATGATGACGGTGCAGTCCATGCGGCTCAGGCTGGCGATGGCGTGGGCAGGCGTTCGAGTTCTTCGTCGCTCAGGGTGCGCGCTTCGTTTTCGAGCAGGATCGGGATGCCGTTGTGCACCGGGTAGGCCAGGCGCGCGCTGCGCGAGAGCAGTTCCTGGCGCTCGCGGTCGAACGTCAGTGGGCCCTTGGTCACGGGGCAGACCAGCAGTTCAAGCAGTTTGGTGTCCATGGACCGATCATAGCCGGCCACCCCGAGCGCTCAAGTGATCAGGCCACGCTGGCGCAACCAGCCGTCCAGCGCTTGCCAAAAGCCGGGCTCGGGGCGCAGTTGCAGTGGCACGGCCCAAGCATCCGGCTGGTGGGCCCAGAGCTTGGCCGCGTCTTTTTCGGTGCACAGCAGCGGGTGGCCCGAACGCGTGGGCTGCCAGCGGGCAAAGTCGTCGTGGTCGGGCAGCGGCCAGGTCTCGGCCAGTGCGAGGCCCGCCGCGCGCAGCATCGCGAAAAACGCTTCAGGCCGCGCCAGGCCCGCCACCGCATCGACCGGCTGGCCCTGCAGGGCCGACAGCGCCAGGTGTGCGCCGTGGCCGTTGGTGGCCTCGGCCGCGAGCTGGCGCTGGGCGCTGAAGGCGCCCGCACGCGCCACGCCGTCGGTGTACAGCAGCAGATCGACCGCGCGCGGCCAGGGTTCGCGCAAGGGACCGGCGGGCAGCAGCCAGCCATTGCCAGCGCCGCGCTCGTCCATCACGCAAATTTCCAGGTCGCGCTGCAGCGCCAGGTGTTGCAGACCGTCGTCGCACACCAGCACGCGCACCTCGGGGTGGGCGTGCCGCAAGGCGGCCGCGGCCTGCGCGCGCGCGCGGCCCACCCAGACCGGCGCGCCGGTGCGGCGATGGATCAAAAGCGGTTCGTCACCCACTTGGGAGGGCGTGCTGTCGGCGTGCACCGCGCGGGTGCTGCTGTCGCTGCGGCCATGGCCGCGCGAGACCACACCGACGGCCAGGCCCAGCGCTTGCAGGTGCTGCACCAGCGCGATGGTGGTGGGGGTTTTGCCGGCGCCACCGGCCACCACATTGCCGACCACGATGACGGGGATGCCCGGGTGCTGGCGGCTGGCCCAGCCGCGCCGGTAGGCCAGGCGCCGCAGCGCGATCAGCGCGCCGTAGAGCAGGGACACGGGCCACAGCATTCGGGCGAGGAGGCCACGGCCGAGCCAGATGCGGGGCAAACAAGAATGCAGGTGGAACGGGCGCATGGGCGGCGGTGCGGGGGTGGCGGGCATTATGGCCGATGCCCACCGGCGGCAGGTCCGCAGGCCTGTGGAATACTGCGCCGCTGGACATTCCCGCGCAGACGGACACAGGGACATTCGATGCAAGACATGGACAAGAGCAAGGCCACGGTCTGGGCGGTTTCGGCCCTGTGCCGTGCCGTGGCCGATCTGCTGGACGCGCACTTCAACCCGGTGACCGTGCGCGGCGAGATCTCGGGCTTTTCGCGCGCGGCCAGCGGCCACTGCTATTTCACACTCAAGGACGAAGGCGGCCAGATCCGCTGCGCCATGTTCCGGCGCGCTGCGGGCTTGCTGGATTTCGCGCCGCGCGATGGCGAGCTGGTCGAGGTGCGCGGGCGCTTGGGCGTTTATGAAGCCCGCGGCGACTTGCAGCTGATCGTCGAGTCCATGTCGCGGGCCGGGCAGGGCGCTTTGTTCGAGCAGTTCCTGCGCATCAAGGCCCAGCTCGAAGCCCAGGGCCTGTTTGACGCGGCGCGCAAGCGGCCCTTGCCCGCGCAGCCGCGCGCCATCGGTGTGGTCACCTCGCCGGGCGCGGCCGCCTGGCACGATGTGATGACCGCTTTGCAACGGCGCGTGCCGCACATCCCGGTGCGCATGGCGCCAGCGCTGGTGCAAGGCGCCGGCGCCGCGGCCACGCTGGCGCAAGCGCTGCAAAACCTGTACGCCTGGACGGCCGAAGACCACCCGAGCGAGCCGCCGATCGACGTGATCCTGCTGGTGCGCGGGGGCGGTTCGATCGAAGACCTGTGGGCTTTCAACGACCCGCAGTTGGCGCAGGTGATCGCGCAAAGCCCGGTGCCGGTGGTCAGCGGTGTGGGCCACGAGACCGATTTCACCATTGCCGACTTTGTGGCCGATGTGCGCGCGCCCACACCCACGGCGGCGGCAGAGATGGCCGCCACCGCGCGCGAGGAGCTGCTGCAAGCGGCGCAGGCCTGGGCCCACCGCCTGAACCTCGGTGTGGAGCGCCAGCTCGACCGTCAGGCCCAACGCCTGGACACCGTGGCCACCCGCCTGGGCCGCCCGCAGGCCGCATTGGCACGGCAGGCGCAAATGCTCGAGCGCTGGGCGCACCGCCTGGTGGCCGCACCCGCCGCGCAAGCCACCGAAGCGCGCCACCGGCTCGAACGCCTGGCCGACCGCCTGCGCCACGGCCTGCGCGCCCAGACCCACCAACACCAGCAACGCAGCGAGCACCTGGCCCTGCGCCTGGCCGCGCTGGACCCGCAACGCGTGCTCGAGCGCGGGTATGCCTGGCTCAGCGACGAGTCGGGCCACGCGCTGACGCGCTCGGCGGCTTTTTCGCCAGGCCAAAAGGTGCAGGCCACTTTGGCGGATGGCTCGGTGCCCTTGGTGGTGCGCTGAAGGCTTTGTTCTTGGCGTGGGCTGGGTGGGCTGGGGCGGTGGCCCCCACACACCTCGGGCGGCATCAGCCGAAGCCCAAACGACCCCAAGAACACGCGAATTTCCCGGCCCCCCTACAATGCCGCTTTCCCTTTGCAACACCCCCTACAAGAGGACACCATGGAACACACCTTGCCCGCCCTGCCTTACGCCATCGACGCCCTGGAGCCGCACTACTCCAAGGAAACCCTGGAGTTCCACCACGGCAAGCACCACAACGCTTACGTGGTCAACCTCAACAACCTGCAAAAAGGCACCGAATTCGAAAGCATGGACCTCGAGTCCATCGTCAAGAAGTCCAGCGGCGGCGTCTACAACAACGCCGCCCAGATCTGGAACCACACCTTCTTCTGGAACTGCATGAAGCCCAATGGCGGCGGTGAACCCACCGGCGCCCTGGCCGCAGCCATCAACGCCAAGTGGGGCAGCTACGCCGCCTTCCGCGAAGCCTTCGTCAAGAGCGCCGTGGGTAACTTTGGTTCGGGCTGGACCTGGCTGGTCAAGAAGGCCGACGGCTCGCTCGACATCGTCAACATGGGCGCCGCCGGCACCCCCCTGACCACGGCCGACAAAGCCCTGCTGACGGTGGACGTGTGGGAGCACGCCTACTACATCGACTACCGCAACCTGCGCCCCAAGTTCGTCGAGACTTTCCTCGACAAACTGGTGAACTGGGACTTCGTCGCCAAGAACTTCGGCTGATTCCCGAACGCTCACCCAAAAGCCCGCTGATTGCGGGCTTTTTCATTGGAGCAACCACAGAGCCTGAGCAGAGGGGGCCCAGGGCTGGCCGCCGATTTCTGCGTACCCCGCAGCATGAGGCGGATGGCCCTGGGCCCCCTCTGCTCAGGCGGGACTCGCAGGAAAAGAACGCTCAGCGGATCATCATCCCGCCATCGGCCACGATGGTCTGCCCCGTCACATAACGCCCCGCCGGGCTCGCCAGGAACACCGCCACGCCGCCGATGTCATCGGGTTCGCCCATGCGGCGCAGCGGCGTCTCGTTGTTGTACTTGGCGCTCAGCACCGGGTCCTCGTGCAGCGCGCGGGCGAAGTCGGTCTTGATCAGGCCCGGCGCGATGCAGTTGATGCGGATGTTGTCTGGCCCCCATTCCACCGCCAGGTTGCGCGCCAGCTGCATGTCGGCCGCCTTGGAGATGTTGTAGGCCCCGATCACCGCAGAACCGTGCAGCCCACCGATGGAGGACACGATGACGATGGCGCCGTCATGCTTGGCCTTCATGTCGGGGTAGACCAGGTTGCACAGCCAGGTGTTGGACAGCACGTTGTTGCGCATGACCTTGTCGAACACCTCGTCGCTCATGCCGGTGGTGGGGCCGTAATAGGGGTTGGTGGCAGCGTTGCAGACCAGGATGTCGATGGGGCCCCAGGTGGCGCGGGTCTGCGCGACCATGGCTTCGAGTTGCTCTTTGCTCGAGATGCTGGCGGCGATCGCCATGGCTTGTCCACCGGCCGCGCGGATGTCTTCGACCACCTTTTCGCAAGCCTCGAGTTTGCGGCTGGAGACCACCACTTTGGCGCCGGCCTTGGCGAGTTGGTGCGCGATCGAGCGGCCAATCCCGCGGCTTGAGCCGGTGACGATGGCGACTTTGTCTTGGAGGTCGAACAGGGACATTTCGTGGGCTCCTTTGTTGGTGTTGGACAGTGTGTGAATTGCGGCTGGGCTTGTCTGTCTTTTGGGTGTCAGACGTTGGCCTGGCTGGGTTTTCGTCGGGGGCAGGGGGCGGCGGCCATGGCCTCATGCTGCGGGGGTACGCAGAAATCGGCCATAACCACCGCCCCCTGCCCCCCACGAAAAGCGGGCGTTCGGATGGATCACCACGGAGCCTTGGGAGAGGGAGGGGCCGTGCGACGATTTCTGCGTACCCGCAGCATGAGGAGTGAGGCCCCTCCCTCTCCCAAGGCGGACCACGAGTTGGCATAACAAGCCGTGCAAAAATCAGCGCCAACGGAAAGAGAGACAACGTGGAACAAATCGATGCGGTCGTGATCGGTGCCGGCGTGGTGGGCTTGGCCGTGGCGCGCGAGCTGGCCTTGCAAGGCCAGGAAGTCATGGTGCTCGAATCTGAAAACGCGATTGGCACCGGCACCAGCTCGCGCAACAGCGAAGTCATCCATGCCGGCATCTACTACCCCACCGGCTCGCTCAAGGCGCGCCTGTGCGTGCAAGGCAAGCAGATGCTCTATGCCTACTGCGCCGAGCGCGGCGTGGCGCACCGGCGCCTGGGCAAACTCATCGTGGCCACCCGACCCGAACAGGTCGCCCAGCTCGACGCCATCCAGGCCAAGGCCGCGGCCAATGGCGTGCACGATTTGCAATGGCTGAGCGCTGCCGAAGCGAAGGCCCTGGAGCCCGCGCTGCACTGCGAAGCTGCGCTGCTGTCACCCAGCACCGGCATCGTCGACAGCCACGGCCTCATGCTGGCCCTGCAGGGCGACCTGGAAAACGCGGGTGGTCTGCTCGCGCTGTGCTCGCCGGTGCAGCGCATCGGTGTGGGGCAGGGCACGGCCAGCCACCCGCTGCGTGTGGTGGCCGAAGACGGCACCGAGTTGGCGGCGCGTTGCGTCGTCAATGCTGCAGGGCTCCATGCCGTGGCCGTCGCGCAGCGCACCGACGGCATCGACCACAGCCTGCTGCCCCGAGCCTCGTACGCCAAGGGCAACTACTTCACGCTGGCCGGCAAGGCCCCGTTTTCGCACCTGATCTACCCGGTGCCCGAAGCCGCAGGCCTGGGCGTGCACCTCACGCTCGACCTGGGCGGCCAGGCCAAGTTTGGCCCCGATGTGCAGTGGGTCGACGACCCGGCTGACCTGCAGGTCGATCCGCGCCGTGGCGATGCTTTTGACGCCCAGGTGCGCCAGTACTGGCCCGCGTTGCCCAACGGCGCGCTGCAAGCGGGCTACGCCGGCATGCGGCCCAAGATCAGCGGCCCTGGCGAGGCGGCGGCCGATTTCCTGATCCAAGGCCCGCGCGAGCACGGCGTGCCGGGTCTGGTGAATCTGCTGGGCATCGAGTCGCCGGGCCTGACCAGCAGCCTGGCGATCGCGGCCGAGGTGCGCGCGCGTCTGGTTTGATCGCTTGCGGGACAGGGGCGGGCGCCAGCCGGAACCTAAGATGCTCCGACCCGTTTGTTGCCGTGTTGGACCATGCACCCTCTCGACGAAGCCATCGACCTCAAACCCCGCGCGCCCGGTGAATTCGTGGGTGCCACCCACCCGGCCTACGCCAACATGGTCGGGCCTTTTGGCGGCACCACCGCTGCCCAGCTCTTGCAGGCGGCCTGCTTGCACCCCGAGCGCATCGGCGAGCCGGTGGCGCTGACGGTGAACTTCGCCGCACCGGTGGCCGATGGCGAAATCCAGTTCCTGGTGCGCGCCGCCCGCACCAACCGCTCCACCCAGCACTGGTTGATCGAGGCGCGGCAAGCCGATGCCGTGGTCGCCACCGCGAGCGCGGTGTTCGCGCTGCGGCGCCCCACCTGGTCGGCGGTCGAGGCCAGCATGCCCCAGGGTGTGCCCGGTGTCGACAGCCTGCAGCGCATGCCCGTGGCGGGGCTCATGCCTTGGCCGCAGCGCTACGACATGCGCTTTGCCGAGGGGCCTTTCCCCGAGTTTGACGAGCAGGAGCAAACCCACTCGCGTTCGTGCCTGTGGGTGCGCGACGAGCCTGCGCGGCCCATGGATTTCGCTGCGCTGGCGGCGATGAGCGACAGTTTTTTCCCACGCATTTACGTGCGTCGCCGCCGCCGCGTGCCGATCGGCACGGTGACGCTCACCACCTACTTTCACGCCGACAGCGAGTTGCTGGCCGAAGTGGGCACGCGCCATGTGCTGGGCGTGGCCAAGGCGCTGAATTTTCGCCACGGCTACTTCGACCAGAGCGGCGAACTCTGGAGCCCCGAAGGGCAGCTGCTGGCCAGCACGCACCAGCTCGTGTATTTCAAGGACTGAGCGAGTCCCAGCCCTACCCGGAAATCAGGCCGCCTTCATCTGCTGCAGGGCGCTGGCCACCTCGGTCACCAGCGCCGGCCCCTTGTAGATCAGCCCGGTGTAGAGCTGCACCACATCGGCCCCGGCGCGGATCTTCTCGACCGCATCGTGGGCGCTCAGGATGCCGCCCACGCCGATGATCGGGAACTGCGGACCGAGCGCGGCGCGCAGCAGGCGGATCACCCGGTTCGAGCCCTCGCGCACCGGTGCACCCGACAGGCCACCTGTCTCTTCGGCGTGCGCCAGGCCGCTCACCGCGTCGCGCGCCAGGGTGGTGTTGGTCGCGATCACCCCGTCCATGCCGTGTTTTTTCAGCGTGGCGGCGATCACGCCGACCTGGGTTTCGTCCAGATCGGGCGCGATTTTCAGGAACATGGGCACGCGACGGCCATGCTCGGCCGCCAGGGCTTCGCGGCGTGCGGTGAGTGCGCCCAGCAGGCCATCGAGTGCCTCGTCGCTTTGCAAGGCGCGCAGGTTCTTGGTGTTGGGGCTGGAGATGTTCACCGTCACGTAGTCGGCGTGCGGGTAGACGCCGGCCAGCGCGACCAGGTAATCGTCGGTGGCGTGCTCGATCGGCGTGGCCGCGTTCTTGCCGATGTTCAGACCCAGCAACCGGCCCTGCTGGCGAAAGCGCGCGCGCCGGACGTTGGCAATGAAGGCGTCGAGGCCGTCGTTGTTGAAGCCCAGGCGGTTGATCAGGGCCTGCGCCTCGGGCAGGCGGAAGATGCGGGGCTTGGGGTTGCCCGGCTGCGCCTTGGGCGTGACGGTGCCGACCTCGACGAAGCCAAAACCCATGGCGCCCAGGCCGTCGATGCAGCGCGCGTTCTTGTCCAGGCCGGCGGCCAGGCCGACGCGGTTGGGGAAGGTCAGCCCGGCCAGCGTCACCGGGTTGGCCACAAAGGGCTGGCGGTAGAGGCGGTCCAGCGGGGTGTTTTGGGTGCGCGCCAGGTTGTCGAGCGTGAACTCGTGGGCCTCTTCGGCGTCCATCTTGAACAGGAAGGCGCGGGCCAGGGCGTAGGGGATCAGGGACATCTTGGATAATCGCGGGTCGTTTCTTCGATTGTCTCAGACCCATCCCCATGAACCCCATGACCCAAGACGAACTCAAGACCCTGGTCGGCCAGGCCGCCCTGCAACACGTGGTGCCGGGTGAGGTCGTTGGGGTGGGCACGGGCTCTACCGTCAACAAATTCATCGACGCGCTGGCCAGCATCAAAGACCAGATCCGGGGTGCGGTGTCGAGTTCTGAAGCCTCGACCCAGCGCTTGAAGGCGCTGGGCATTCCGGTGTTTGACAGCAACGCGGTCGAGCGCCTGTCGGTCTACATCGACGGCGCCGACGAAATCGACCACCAGGGCCACATGGTCAAGGGCGGCGGCGCCGCGCTCACGCGCGAGAAGATCGTGGCGGCCCAGTCCCAAAAGTTCGTGTGCATCGCCGACGAGAGCAAGCTCGTGGACACGCTGGGCGCTTTCCCGCTGCCGGTGGAGGTGATCCCGATGGCCACGGCACGCGTGATGCGCCAGTTCGCGGCCCTGGGGGGCACGGCCACGGTGCGCCTCAAAGACGGCCAGCCGCTGGTGACCGACAACGGCCAGCACATCCTCGATGTGCGCGGCCTCCAGATCACCAACCCGGTGGCCTTCGAGACCGAGGTCAACCAGTGGCCCGGCGTGGTCACGGTGGGGGTGTTCGCCCACCAGAAGGCCCAGGTCTGCCTGCTTGGCACGGCCCAGGGCGTGAAGACGCTCCACTTCTGATCGTTTCCAGCATGCAGATGACTTTCACACGCCGTGTGGCGCTGGCCTTCGCCTTTGCCGCTTGGTCTTGGCCCGCCGTGGCCCAAACCCCTGTGCCCATCAAGCTCGCGCTGATCGAGGCCCTGTCGGGCCCCTTTGCCAACACGGGGGAGGCGGTGCTGCGCAACCTCGCCTGGGCCGTTGAGCGCGTGAACGCGCGTGGTGGCGTCAAGACCGTGCAGGGCGCACGACCGCTGGAGTTGCTGCGCTACGACAGCAAGGGCCAGAACGAAGAGGCGCTCACCGCGCTGCGCTCGGCCATCGACGATGGCGCGCAGGTGGTGCTGCAGGGCAATTCTTCGGCGCAGGCGCTGGCGCTGATCGACGCGATCAACAAGCACAACGAGCGCGAGCCCGGCAAGCGCGTGCTCTTCCTCAACTACTCGGCGGTTGAGCCTTCGTTGACCAATGAAAAGTGCAGCTTTTGGCATTTCCGCTTCGACGCGCACGCCGACATGCGCATGGCCGCGCTCATGCAGGTGCTGAAGGCCGACAAGAAGGTCCAATCGGCCTACCTGATTGGGCAGGACTACAGCTTCGGCCAGGCCGTGCTGCGCGAGGCGCGTCGCCAGATCGAGGCGCAGCGCCCCGACATGAAGGTCGTTGGCGAGGAGCTGCACCCAGTGGGCCGCATCAAGGACTTCCTGCCCTATGCGTCCAAGATCAAGGCCAGCGGTGCGCAGGCGGTGATCACCGGCAACTGGGGCAATGACCTCACGCTGCTGGTCAAAGCCGCGCGCGAGGCCGGCTACGAGGGCAAGTTCTACACCTTCTACGGCAATGCGCTGGGCGCGCCAGCGGCGATCGGCGAGGCCGGCGTGGGCCGCGTGGTCGCGGTGGCCGACTGGCTGCCGAATGTGCCCGGCAAGGAGAGCGCGGCTTTCTACAAAGCTTTCCGCGAGCGCTTTGCCAAGCCCAGCGAAGACTATGTGCACCTGCGCATGCAGCTGATGGTCGAGGCGCTGGCGCAGGCGATCGAGCGCGCCGGCGGCAGCGAGCCCCTGGGCGTGGCGACCCAGCTCGAAAAAGCCCAGGTCCGCATGGCCGGTCAGAGCGGTTTCATGCGCGCCGAAGACCACCAGTTCCAGCAGCCGCTGGTGGTGGGCCTGATGCAGCGCCAAGGCGAGCCCGGTGTGCCCTTCGATGTGGAAGGCTCGGGCTACGGCTTCAAGGTCATCCAGACCCTGAAGCCTGAGCAGGCGCGCCTGCCGCACAGCTGCAAGATGGCGCGGCCCTGAAGCTGCCGGCCGGACCGTTGAACCTCACTTGGCGGCTTTGCTCAGGCTGTCCTTGAGCTCTTTCATCCTGGCCTGCAGCGGCCCGAAAGGACCGTACTTGTGCTGCTCGGCGCTCATGCCCGTCACGTAAGGTGCAAAGGCCGCATCGACCGGTTTGTTCCAGCGGGCCGGGAAGTCGCGTTCCAGGTGCGGCTTGACCTTGCGCGGCTGGCTCAACACAAAGGCGGCCACGTCATAGGCTTCGTCATCGCTCAGTTGCGGTTGGCCATGCGCTACGCCCAGCGGCATGTTCGTTTTGATGAAGGCCGAGGCTGTGAGCAGGCGGTTCATGCCCGCGCCGGTGTTGAAGCTGTCTGAGCCCCACAGCGGCGGAAAAGCGTATCCGGTGGCGCTGCCCACCGGGCCGTTGCGCACGCCCTGGCCTTTGTCGCCATGGCAGCTGGCGCATTTGTCGGCATAGACCTGCCCGCCGGCGACTTTGTCGGCCTTGCGCTCGGGCGCTTTGAAAGGCGGCAGGCCTTGGCCCTGCACCTTGCCGCCCACCGGCACATCTTTGGACAGGAAGTGCATGTAGGTCACGAAGGCTTTCATCTCGCGGCTGTCCAAGGGCAGGGCTTTGCCCGCCATGCTGCGCTCCATGCAGCCATTCACCCGCTCTTCGATGGTGCTGACCTCGTCCTCGCGGCCGCGGTACTGGGGGAAGGTGGCGTGGGTACCCACCCAGGGCATGGCAAAGGGCTTGGTGCCACTGGCCTCGTGGCAAGAGACGCAGGCCAGGTTGTTGCCGGCGTAGCGCATCTTGGGGTTTTTCACCTCGGGACCGATGTGGGCAAAGGTGCGCTCGCTCAACTCTTTGCCGTAGCGCACCAGCTTGCCGTAGTGGTCATCGGGCAGGGCGCTGGCGTCATAGGCCTCGGGCGGCTGGATGGTCCAGGCTCTGGCAGCAGGGGCTTGGGCCTGTGCCAGGGCCGCCAGTGCAAGCAGACCCAGGGGGAAAAGTCGTTTCATGTGGTACTCCGTGTTCAAGTGGGCGCTGTGACTGCAGCGACTGACCTTCAGCCTAGGCCTTCTATATTCGTTGCGGCTGATAAAAAGCAGGGCCCATGAGCCCTTCGACGTTTTGCTGATCCAGGTCAATGGCTTGGGCCGCGTGCCCCCGAAAAAGCACATCGCGTTGGCGACGCCGCTGCTGGGCGCGCTGGTGTTAACCTGCGCCCATGCACCGCGCTGGATCTGAATTGATCGACTCGCGCCAGGCCGCCTGGCGCCTGCTTGTGACCCTGGGCCTGATGACCCTGGGGGGCAGCGGCATGTACACGGTGGCGGTGGTGCTGCCGGCGGTGCAGGCCGAGTTTGGCGTCACGCGCGCCGACGCCTCGATCCCTTACACCTTGATGATGCTGGGCTTTGGCCTGGGCGGTGTCTTCATGGGCCGCTGGGCCGACAAGGCAGGCGTGCATGTGCCAGCGGCTTTTGGCGGCTTGGCCCTGGGTGTGGGCTTTGTGCTGGCCGGCCTGTCGGGCAGCATCTGGACGTTCGCGATCGCACACGGGCTGTTTTTGGGGCTTTTGGGCAGCGCCTCGACCTTCGCGCCGCT
>JBDLTR010000149.1:0-10708 GCA_039805705.1 Pseudomonadota bacterium | reverse complement strand
GCGTTGGCGCCGATGGCGGGCTTCTTCATCATCGGGTGCGGCATGGCCAGGAAGCTGGTGACCGTGAGGGTGACCGGCTTGCTCACGCCCTTGATGGTCAGCACACCGTCGATGCTCTTGGGCTTGTCGCCTTCAAACACGACCTGGGTGGACTTGAAGGTGGCGGTGGGGAACTTGGCGGTGTCCAGAAAGTCTTCGCCCTGGATGTGGCCGTTGAAGTCGTCAAAGCCGGTGTTGACCGACTTCATGTCGATGCTGATGTCCACGCTGCCGGTCTTGGCCTGGGCGTCGAACACGACCTTGCCGCTGGTGTTCTTGAAGCTGCTCAGCTGGGTGGAATAGCCAAAGTGCGAGTACGAGAAACGCGGGAAGGTGTGGCTGCCGTCGACGTTGTAGGTCACGGGCGCGGCGATGGCGCTGCCGGCCAGGGCGGCGAACAGGGCGGTGGCCAAAGACAGTTTCGACAGTTGCTTGAGGGATTTCATAAAGACTCCAGGTTGAAAAATCATTTGAGGTTGAGGTTGAAATGCACGGTGATCTCGTTGGCCACGACATCGAACTTGGCCCACAGGCCCTCGCCGATGCCGTAGTCGGCCCGCTTCATGACAAAGCTGCCACTCAGCTGGCCTTGCGGCGTGAGCTTGACGGGCGCGCTGATGTCGCGGGTCTGGCCTTTGATGCTCAGCTGGCCCAGGGCTTCGTACTGGTTGGCGCCAGTGGGCTTGAGCTGCTTGAGGACAAAGCTGGCCTTGGGGTGCGCGGCCACGTTGAACCAGGACTTGCCCACGGCCTCCTGGTCGGCTTCGCCCGAACCGGTGTCGATGCTGGCCAGATCGATCTCGATGCGGCCACTGGCCTTGTCGGCCTTGGCGGTGTCCAGGCTCAGCTGCGCGTTGAACTTCTTGAACTTGCCGTCCATGGCCACGCCCATCTGCTTGAAGCCGAAGGTGATGGCGCTTTTCTCGGGCACGATGGCCTGGTAGGTGGCGGCGTGCGCGCCGCTCAGCAAGCTGCCGCTCAGGGCCAAGGTGGTGATCAGGTGTTTCATCTGTGGTTTCCTTTGAAGTCGGACTGGTTGGCCATGGGGACAGACAACTTGTCTTCCTCGGGCTTGACCCGAGGATCCATGGATTCCCCGGTCAAGCCGGGGAATGACACTTTCGTGGGCCGGGGAATGACAATTTCTGGGGCCGGGGAATGACAATTCGGTAGGTCAGCGCATGCGGCGCAGGGTGTCGTCTTTGAGCACGACGTGGTGCCACAGCGCGGCCAGCACATGGCCGGCCAGCGTGAGCATGAGCAGCAGGTTGAGCAGCTTGTGCACTTGCTGCAGCAGATCGCCGAGTTCGCGGTCGCGGCCCAGCAGGTCGGGGATCGGCAGCACGCCGAACCACACCGTCTGAAAGCCCTTGGCCGAGCTCATGAGCCAGCCGGTCAAGGGGATGGCGATCATCAGCACATACAGCGCGGCATGGCCCGCGTGGGCGGCCAGGCGCATGGGCGCGGCCATGTTCTCAGGCAGCGCGGGCGGGCGGTGCGTGACGCGCCAGGCCAGGCGCAGCCAGACCAGCAGGAACACCGTCACACCAACCCATTTGTGCCAGGCATAGAGCGTGAGCTTTTGCGGCGACAGCGGCAGCTCGTGCATGTAAATGCCCAGCGCCAGCAGGCCCAGGATGAGGACGGCCATCAGCCAGTGCAGGCCTTTGGCGACGGGGGTGTAGGTGGTGTTCATGGTCTCTCCCTTTTGTCAGTGGAAGGCGTAGCCGTCCATCGCGATCACGTGGTCGTAAATGCCCCGGTAAAAAGCCTGCGGCTGGGCTTGCGGGCCGGCCGCGCCCAGCGCGGTGAACAGCGGCAGCAGGTGTTCGTCGCGCGGGTGCGCACGGGTGCCAGTGGCTTGCGTCTGGCGGTAATTCAGCAAGGCCTCGGTCTGCCGCTGCGTCATCTGGGCATGGACCCAATCGGCGAACTGCTGCACATAGCCCGGTGTGGGCTGGCCCGTCATGCTGACGATCTGCCAGTCGCGCAGGTTGTGCGTGACGTTGCCCGAAGCGACGATCAAGAAGCCCTGTTCGGCCAGCGGTGCCAGCGCCTGGCCCACGCGGTGCGCGTGCGCGGGCCCGCCGTGGTGCTGCACCGACAGCGGCACGATGGGCACGTCGGCGTCGGGGAACATCTGGCGCAGCGGCACCCAGGCGCCGTGGTCCAGACCGCGCTCGGCGTCGGTGGCGACCGGCAGGCCGGCGGCCTGCAGCGCGGCGACCACCTGCTCGGCGGCTTCGGGGCAGCCGGTGGCGGGGTACTGGATCTCGAACAGGCGAGGGTCAAAACCGCCGAAGTCGTGGATGGTCTCCAGCCGGCTGGCGGTGCCCACGGTGGGCACCGCGGTTTCCCAGTGCGGGCTGACCACCACGATGGCGCGCGGCGTGGGCAACTGGTCCACGACATCGCGCATGGCCGCGCCGGCCACGCCGGGCTGCAAGGCGAACATCGGCGAGCCGTGGGGCACGAAAAGGACGGGGCGAAGCGGGTTCATGGGGGTGGACTGTAGGCGGCCCCAACGGTTTGAAAAACCACCCAATCGGCACAACTTTGTTGCACAATCAGCAACAATGGACAAACTCGATGCGATGCACACCTTTGTGCGGGTGGCCGAAGCCGGCAGCTTCATCGCCGTGGCCAACCAGCTGCAAGTCGCGCGTTCGGTGGTCACGCGCCAGGTGGCGGCGCTTGAAAAACACCTGGGCACCAAACTGATCACGCGCAGCACGCGCAGCCTCACGCTCACCGCGGCCGGCTCGGCCTACCTGGAAAAGTGCCGTGTGATCCTGAACATGGTGGACGCGGCCGAGGCCAGCCTGGCCGAAGAAAAAGCGGTGCCGCGCGGGCGCATCCGCCTGGGCCTGCCGCTGTCGTATGGCCTGCAGGCCCTGGTGCCGGTGCTGCTCGACTTTGCCCAGTCGCAGCCCTTCATCGAGCTGATCATGGATTTGTCGGACCAGCGCGCCAACCTGGTCGAAGAGGGTCTGGACCTGTCGATCCGCATCACCGCCGATTTGCAGCCGGGCGACATCGTGCGCCGGCTGGGCCAGTGCGAGCTGCTCACGCTGGCCGCGCCCGGCTACATCGCGCAGCACGGCCAGCCGCGCCAACCCGGCGAGCTGCGCCACCACGACTGCCTGATCTACGCCAGCGACAGCGGCACCAGCACCTGGGCTTACCGCGACCAGGGCCACACCGTGCAGGTGCCCGTGCGCGGGCGCATCGTCGCCAACAACGGCAGCGCCTTGACCGAGGCGGCCGCGCGCGGCATGGGCATCGCGCGCCAGCCCGACTTCATCGCCGCACCCTACCTGGCACGCGGCGAGCTGCAGGTGCTGCTGCAAGACTTCGCGCTGGCCCCGCTGGGCATTTACGCGGTGCTGCCCAGCAACCGCTACATCCCGCACCGCGTGAGCGCCTTGATCGAGCACCTGTCACGGCACCTGGCCCCGGCCCGCGCTTGACAGCCTGCGCGGGCCAGGCTGGGCACAATCGGGCCACCTTGTGTTTTGACAGACGCCATGCCCCGCTTTGCCGCCAACCTCTCGCTGATGTACCCCGACCGGCCTTTTCTGGACCGCTTTGAAGCCGCGGCCCAGGACGGTTTCACCGGCGTCGAGTACTTGTCTCCCTACGCTTTTGCGCCGGCCGAGCTGGCGGCGCGGCTGCGCGCGCATGGGCTGCAACAAGCCCTGTTCAACCTGCCGACCGGCGGCCTCACGTCCGAGGCCATGACGCGCGCCTGGGAAGCGGGCGAACGCGGCACCGCCTGTGTGCCCGGCCGCGAAGCCGAATTCCGCGCCGGCCTGACGCTGGCGCTGCGCTATGCCGAGGCGCTGGACTGCCCGCGGGTGCACGCCATCGTCGGCCTGCGCCCCCCCGGCACCGACATGGCCGAGGCCGACCGCTGTCTGCTGGACAACCTGCGCTGGGCCGCGGCCCAAGCCGCCGGCGCGGGCGTGACGCTGCTGATCGAGCCGATCAACCCGCGCTCTCTGCCCGGCTTTCACCTGCAGCGCCAGGACCACGCGCACCGCCTGGTGCAAGAACTCGGGCTGCCGAATGTCCAGGTGCAGATGGACCTGTTCCATTGCCAAATCGTCGAGGGCGACCTGAGCACCAAGCTGCGCCAGTACCTGCCCAGCGGCCGCGTGGGCCACCTGCAAATCGCCGACGTGCCCGACCGCCACGAACCCGGCACGGGCGAGCTCAACTGGGACCACCTGTTCGGGCTGATCGACACGCTCAGCGCCGACAGTGGCTGGCAGGGCTGGGTCGGCTGCGAATACAACCCGGCCGACGCCAGCAGCGGCGGCACCTCGCGCGGCCTGGCCTGGATGCAAAAATACAGACCATGAACGCCCCCCTGCACCGAGAAATGCCCCAGCCCGCGCTCGACAGCGCGCGCGTGCTGGCCGATGTGAGCCACGCCTGGGACCGCAGCATCGTGCCCGAGCTCGAGCGCTACATCGCGATCCCCGCCAAGTCGCCGATGTTCGACGCCGACTGGGCCGCGCACGGCCACATCGAGTCCGTGGTGCGCCAGGCGGCCGACTGGGTGCAGGCGCAAAAGGTGCCGAGCCTGACGCTCGAACTGGTGCGCCTGCCCGGCCGCACCCCGGTGCTGTTTTTCGAAGTGGCAAGCACGCAGGGCGCCGCGCACAGCGGCCAGACGGTGCTGATGTACGGCCACCTCGACAAGCAACCCGAGTTCAGCGGCTGGCGCAGCGACCTGGGGCCCTGGACCCCGGTGTACGAAGACGGCAAGCTTTATGGCCGTGGCGGCGCCGACGACGGCTACGCGGTCTACGCCAGCATCGCGGCGATCCAGGCGCTCAAAAACCAAAACACCCCGCACCCGCGGATCGTGGGCCTGATCGAGACCTGCGAAGAGTCCGGCTCCTACGACCTGCTGCCCTGTGTGGACGCCCTGCGCGCGCGCCTGGGCGATGTGGGCCTGGTGGTCTGCCTGGACAGCGGCGCTGGCAACTACGACCAGCTGTGGCTGACCACGAGTTTGCGCGGCATGGCCAGCGGCACGCTCAAGGTCGAGGTGCTGACCGAGGGCATCCACTCGGGCGACGCCTCGGGCGTGGTGCCCTCGAGCTTTCGCATCATGCGCATGGTGCTCGACCGGCTCGAAGACAGCGCCACCGGCCGCCTGCTGCCCGCGAGCTTCCATTGCGAAGTGCCCGCCGAGCGCCTGGCGCAAGCGCGCGCCACCGCCGCCATCCTCGGCGAAGAACTCTACAAACGCTTTCCCTGGGCACACCACGACTGCGGCGGCTCGAGCACGTTCACGCTGCCCATGACCGACGACCCGCTGCAGGCACTGCTCAACCGCACCTGGGTGCCGACATTGAGCGTGACCGGTGCCGAGGGCCTGCCCGCGCTGCGCGATGCGGGCAATGTGCTGCGGCCCTCCACCGCCTTCAAACTCAGCCTGCGCCTGCCGCCACTGGTCGACGCGGCGCAGGCGGTGCAGGAGATGAAGGCCTTGCTCGAGGACAACGCGCCCTACCAGGCCAAGGTGACGTTCGAGCCCGGCGGCGCGGCCACCGGCTGGAACGCGCCGGACGCCACGCCCTGGTTCACCCAGGCACTCAACGCAGCCAGCCTCGCGCACCACGGCGCGCCCGTGGGCTACATCGGCCAGGGCGGCACCATCCCGCTGATGAACATGCTGAGCCAGGGCTTTCCGAAGGCGCAGATGATGGTCTGCGGCGTGCTGGGCCCTAAGAGCAATGCGCACGGCCCCAACGAGTTTTTGCACGTGCCCTACGCGCGCCGCCTCACGGCCGCGGTGGCCGAAGTCATCGCGCGCATGCCCTGAACGGCTGGGCTGCGCTTGAGCAGCGTCAGGCCGGCGCCCTGGACTGCTTGAGGCGCAGCCACAGCAAGGCCAGGCCGGTCAGGCCCACCGGCAGCAGCGAGCCCAGGTTCAGCCAGGTCCAGCCCTGTGTGGTGACCAGTGCGCCCGAGGCGAACGAGGTCAGGGCCATGGTGGCGAACACGAAGAAGTTGATCGCGGCCTGGCCCCGGTCTTTTTCTTCGGGCGTCCAGGCCTTCATCGACAGCGTGGTGCTGCCGGTGAACAGGAAGTTCCAGCCCACGCCGAGCAATAACAGCGCGATCAAAAACTGGTGCAGGTCCACGCCCGACAGCGCGATGGCGATGCACAGCAGATTCAGCGCCACGCCCACGCCCATGATGGGCAGCGCGCCAAAACGCTGGATCAATGAGCCGGTGAAAAAGCCCGGCGCGAACATGCCGATCACGTGCCATTCGAGCACCAGCGCAGCGTCGCTGAAGGGGTAGCCGCAGACCTGCATGGCCAGCGGTGTGGCGGCCATCAGCAGGTTCATCACGCCATACCCCAGGGCCGCGGCGGCGGCGGAGACGATGAAGATCGGCTGGCGCATGATCTCGCGCAGCGGCCGCCCGCCCGACGCGCCCGGCTTTTTGGCCGGTGCGGCCGGAAAGCGGATGAAGGCCATGAGCGCCATGCCCAGCACCGCCACCACCGCCAGCGCGAGGTAGGCGCCGACAAAGGGCGTGGCGGTCAGCCCGCGCGTGGTCGATGCGAGGTTGGGGCCGATGACAGCGCCGATCAGGCCACCGGCGAGCACCCAGGAGACGGCCTTTTCGCGGAACTCGGGGGTCGAGAGTTCTGCGGCGGCAAAGCGGTAGAGCTGGCCGTTGGCGCTGTAGTAGCCGGCGACCACGGTGGCGACCACCAGCAACCAAAACTGGTGGCTGTAGGCGGCATAGGCGGCGAGCAAAGCCGAACCCAAGGCGACCAGCAAGCCGAGTTGGAAAGACACGCGCCGTCCCCAGCGGCTCTGGCTTTTGGCGACCAGCCCGGTCGAGAGCGCACCGCCCACCACATAGCCCATGACGGGCAGCGTGGCCATCCAGCCCAGCGGCGCCATCGACAGGCCGACGAGGCCGTTGATGGCGATGAAGGTGACGTTGTTGGTGAGGAATAGGCCCTGGCAGAGCGTGAGCAGGAGGAGGTTGGCGTTCATGCCCCCCAGTGTATCGGGGTGGGCCTGTTCGCGTCTGGTGGGGGTGGTCTGAGCTTGGGCAGGGCCCGGTCACCTCATGCTGGGGTACCAGAAATCGGCGACCGGGCCCTGCCCAAACTCAGACCTGTGGGTATTCATGACGGCAACACAGTCCGAACGCAAGGGGGGTCGCATGGGGCTTGTGCGGGCCGATTTCTGGTACCCCAGCATGAGGCCCGTGCAAGCCCCGTGCGACCCCCCTGGAAAACACTTCAGACGGTCAAAGCGGCCAGAACAGCCAAAGGCGCCGTCTCCGCGCGCAGCACACGCTGCCCCAAGGTCACGGGCACGAAACCGGCTTGCAGCGCCAGGGCTTCTTCTGCAGGGCTCAGGCCGCCCTCGGGTCCGCTGAGCACCCACACAGGCGCATCGCCCGCACAGGCCTGCGCCAGGGTTTGCACGCCGGGCGCGAGCGACAGCATGCAGCGCACACCGGGCACCGCCGGCTGCGCCAGCCAGTCGGCCAGCGTGCGCGCGGGGTGGAGCGTGGGCACACGGTTGCGGCCGCATTGCTCGGCGGCGGCCACCGCCACGCCCTGCCAATGCGCGAGTTTCTTGTCGGCGCGCTCGCCCTTGAGCTTGAGCACGCTGCGTTCGGCCAGCAGCGGCGTGAGGCTGGCCGCGCCGAGTTCGGTGGCCTTTTCGACCAGCCAGTCCATGCGCTCGTTGGCGGTGATGCCGGCCAGCAGGTGGATGGCGCGCGGCGCCTCGCGCTCGATCGCGTGGTGCGCGCCTACTTGCACCTCCACCTCGCTGCGGCCCATGCGTGTGACCGTGGCCTCGAACTCACCGCCCTCGCCGTTGAACAGCGTGATCACCGCACCCGGTTGCAGGCGCAGCACCTGCACATGGCGCGCGGCGCCTGCGGGCAGGCTCAGCGCCAGACGGGGCTGCAAAGGCACAGGGCAATGAAAGCGGGGCATGGGCGTTTACATGCGGCCGTAGGCGAAACCGACCTGCGGCGTGGTGCCTTCCACCTGGTCGACCAGGCGCAGCAAGGGCGTCAGCTCGCGGTAGCGGCTGGCGGTGGCGCGGATGTAGGCGATGAAGCGTGGCGCATCGGCCAGGTATTTGGGCTTGCCGTCGCGCAGCGTCAGGCGCGCAAAGATGCCGGCCACTTTGAGGTGGCGCTGCAGGCCCATCCACTCCACCGCGCGGTAGAAGGCGCCAAAGTCGGCATGCCAGTCTTCGAAATCCATCAGACCGGCCTGGCGCGCCTTTTCCCAGTAGCGGACGGTGATGTCGAGCACAAAGTCCTCGTCCCAGCTCAGGAAAGCGTCGCGCATCAGGCTGGCGATGTCGTAGCTCACCGGGCCGTAGACCGCGTCCTGGAAGTCCAACACACCGAGCTGCTCACTCTGGAAGGGCATCATCAGGTTGCGCGGCATGAAGTCGCGGTGCACATACACGCTGGGCGCGGCCAGGTTGCGCTGCACGATCAGGTCAAAGGTCTTGTCCAGCGTTTCGCGCAGCTTGCCCTCGACCGCCACGCCTTTGTGCTGCGCCAGGTACCAGTCGGGGAACAGGCTCAGTTCGCGGCGCAGCAGCGCTTCGTCATACGGCGGCAGCTCGCCCGGGCGCGAGGCACGCTGCCACTGCACCAGCGTGTCCACCGCCTGCAGGTACAGGCCCTGGTTGGCCTCGGGGCGTTCGGCGTCGATGGCCGACATCATCGTGCGGTCGCCCAGGTCGGTGAGCAGCATGAAGCCGTGCTCGCGCTGCCAGTCCAGCACCTCGGGCGCGCGCAGGCCGGCGGCCTGCATCAGGCCGGCCACGTGGACGAAGGGCTGGCAGTTTTCCTTGTCGGGCGGCGCGTCCATGACGATGCGCGTGTCGCCCGTGGTGGTGTCGATGCGCAGGTAGCGGCGAAAACTTGCGTCGGCCGAGGCGATGCGCAGGCTGGCCGGGACCAGGGCTTGGGGGCTGGCCAGGCGGTCCAGCCAGTCGGTGAAAAGCTGTTGGCGCTGGGGGTCGGCCCAAGGGACCGCACAGGGGGAATCGGGTGTGCTCATGGATAATCCATTCTATTCAAAGCCTTCTGTGTCCACGGCCCGCCGACGGGTCGGCCGCCACCCCTTGCTGAGCCCTTCTTCCCGCCTTCTGTCCTGCCTGTGGCCCGCTGCGTTGAGCGCGGTGTCGCTGCTGTGGCCGACGCTCGCGTGGTCGCAGGCCCAGGGCCTGCAGCTGCGCAGCAGCCCGCGCCTGCAAGAGCGGCTGTCGGCCGAGGAAAGCCAAGGCGGGGCCACCCATGTGGAGGCCGAGCGCGTGCAGGCGCGCCCCGACATGGACTTGCTGCTCGAAGGCGGCGCCATGCTGCGCAAACCGGGTTTGGTGATCCGCGCCGACCGCATCGAATACGACCAGACGCAAGACCGCATGAAGGCGCAAGGCCATGTGCGCGTGAACCAAATGGGCAATGTGTTCGAAGGGCCGCAGGCCGAACTGCAGCTCGACGCTTTCGAAGGGCAGTTTGAAGCCCCCCGGTTCAACCTGCCGCAAGGCGGCTATGGCCAAGCGCAAAGCCTGCAATTCCTCGACCCCGACCGCATGGCCGCGCGCGGCGCGAGCTACACCACCTGCCGCGCCAAGCCAGGGCCCGACTGGTTGCCCGAGTGGCTGCTGACCGCCAGCACCTTGCGCACCGACGCGGTCGAGGGCACCGGCACCGCCGAAGGGGTGCAGGTGCGTTTTCTGGGCATGACCACCCCCACCTTGCCCGCGGTGCGCTTTGCCCTGAGCGAGCAGCGCCAGTCGGGATTGCTGCCCCCGCTGGTGGGGGTGGACACCATCAACGGCGTCGATGTGCAGCAGCCTTACTACTGGAACATCGCACCCAACCGCGACGCCACCTTCACGCCACGGCTGATGAGCAAGCGCGGGGCGGCCCTCGAGAGCGACTTCCGCTATCTGGAGAGCGACTACCGCGGCCAGGCGCGGCTCAACTGGATGCCCACAGACAGCCTGCGCCAGAGCCGCCGCTGGGGCCTGTCGGCGCAGCACACCGGGCAGATCGACACCGGCGCCACCGGTCTGAACCCGCTGGCCTTGTCGCTGTCACTGGCGCGCGTGAGCGACGACAACTACTGGCGCGACTTTCCGCGCTCGGGCGCGGGCGGCAACATCGCGCTGACCCAACGCCTCTTGCCCTCCAACGCCAGCCTGAGCTGGGCGCAAAACCAGCTGTCGGTGCAGATGCGGGTGCAAAAGTGGCAGGCCCTGCAAGACGCAGCGTCCTCGTCCTACATCTTGCCGCCCTACGACCGCGCGCCGCAGCTGACCGTGCGCTACGCCGATTGGCGCCCCGACGGGCTGGACTGGAGCGTGACCGCCGACACCACCCGCTTTGTCGCCGACTACGGCCGCTCCAACACCACGGCCATCCCGGCCAATGGCGATCGCAGCTATGTGCAAAGCCAGGTCAGCCGCACCTGGAGCCGACCCTGGGGTTTCATCACACCCAAGGTGCAGCTGCACGCCACGCAGTACCAAATGCAAAACCCGCTCAGCGATGGCCACAGCAGCGCGCAGCGCGTGCTGCCCACCGTCAGCCTGGACAGCGGCCTGGTGTTCGAACGCGACACCCAGTGGTTTGGCCG
>JBDLTR010000148.1:0-3882 GCA_039805705.1 Pseudomonadota bacterium | reverse complement strand
CTCGGGCTTGGTAGACCTCGATCGATTGCAAGGCGATGCGGCGATGGCCCCCCCGCGTCTTCCAGCCATTGAGCTCGTTTTTATCGACCAGGGACTGCACCAGCGTGGTCGACAAGCCCAGCATGCGCGCCGCTTCGGCGGTGCTCAGGTATTGAGGGTGGTTTTTGCGCATGCAGTGCCTTCAGGTCGTCGTTTGCAGAAGTCTCGTTATTTTCAAATGTGTCAATCAGCAAGAGAAAGACACATTAATTTATTAAACCGCATGAAAGACTGGTTTTGTAGCTTTTAAGATTATTTTGGGGTTGGCCAAGCCTTGGGCCGCCCAGTGCGGTGGGTGGGCCGCTTGGGGGGTGTGGCGTCCAGGGGGGCGGGCGCTCTGCCGGTGTTCAGGGCAGGCGCGCCAGCGCGACGTCTTCTTGGCGGCGCGGCACGCCCAGCGGGCGGCTGCTCAGCCCCTTTTGGGTGGCCGCGATGTCTTCTTCGCTGGGGTATTGGCCTTGCAGCCAGTAGTCGAACACCCGCCGCGCGATCGGGGCGGCATGGGCCGCCCCAAAGCCCGCGTTTTCCACGATCACCGCCAGCGCGATGCGGGGGGCCTCGGCCGGCGCAAAGGCCATGTACAGCGCGTGGTCGCGCTGGTGTTCGGCCATTTTCGCGGCGTTGTACTTGTCTTTTTGCCCGATCGTCACGGCCTGGGCGGTGCCGGTTTTGCCGGCGCTCTGGTAAGGCGCACCGGCGAACACCTGGGCCGAAGTGCCGCTGACGGTCACCCCGACCAGGCCATCGCGCACCACTTTGAGGTGCTCGGCCTGGTAGCCCAGGGCCTGGGCCTCGGGCCGGGGGCTGGTTTGTTCCTGGTGGGTCAGCGCATCTTGGGTGGCGCGCACCACGCGCGGGGCGAACTTGACACCGCCGTTGGCCAGCGTCGCGGTGGCGCTGGCCAGCTGCAGCATGGTGAAGGCGTTGTAGCCCTGGCCGATGCCCAGCGAGATGGTCTCGCCACCGTACCACTTTTGCTGCTCCGGCCGCTTGTAGGTCTTGCGCTTCCAAGCCTGGCTGGGCAGGATGCCGCGCACTTCACCCGGCAGGTCGATGCCGGTGATCTGGCCAAAACCCAACGGTTTCATGAAGTCGTGGATGGCATCCACGCCCATCTCGTTGGCCAGCGAGTAGTAGTAGACGTTGCTCGAGAGCACGATGGAACGCACCATGTCCACCGGCCCCAGGCCGTGGTCGCCGTGGCTGCGGAAGGTGTGGCCGCCATAAGTCCAGGAGCCTGCATCGTTGATGACGGTGCTGGCGCTGCGCTTGCCCGTGGTCAACGCGCCCAGCGCCATGAAAGGCTTGTAGGTTGAGCCGGGTGGGTAAGTGCCGCGCAGGGCGCGGTTGAGCAGGGGCTTGTCGATCGACTCGTTGAGCATTTGCCAGCTCTCGGTGTCGATGCCTTCGACGAACAGGTTGGGGTCGAAGGTGGGCTTGCTGACGAAGGCCAGCACCTCACCGGTGTTGGGGTCCAGCGCCACCAGCGCGCCGCGGCGTGGACCGTAGAGGTCTTCCACCAGTTTTTGCAGCTTGATGTCGATCGACAGCACCACGTTTTTGCCGGGGGTGGCCGGGTGGCTGGCCAGACGGCGGATGGCGCGGCCACCGGCCGAAGTCTCGACCTCTTGCACGCCGGTGATGCCGTGCAACTCGCGCTCGTAGCTTTGTTCGACCCCGAGTTTGCCGATGTATTCGGTGCCCCGGTAGTTGCCGCTCTCGTCTTCTTCCTCGATGCGCTCTTTTTCGCGCGCGTTGATGCGCCCGATGTAACCGATCACGTGGCTGGCCAACTCGCCGTAGGGGTATTGCCGAAACAGGCGCGCCTGGATGTCGACGCCCGGAAAGCGAAAACGCTGGGCCGAAAATCGGGCCACTTCCTCGTCGCTCAGGCGCGTGCGGATCGGCAAGGAGTCGAAGCTCTTGGATTCCTCGCGCAGGCGTTTGAAGCGTTTGCGGTCGCGCGCCTGGATGTCCACGATCTCGGCCAGGGCGTCGATCGTGGCCTCCACATCCGCCACTTTGGAGGGGGTGATCTCCAGGGTGTAGGCCGTGTAGTTGTTGGCCAGCACGATGCCGTTGCGGTCCAGGATGGCGCCGCGTGGCGGCACGGTGGGCAGCACTGCCGTGCGGTTGTTTTCGGCCTGTTCGTACAGATCGTCGTGGCGCACGATCTGCAGGTAAACCAGGCGCGTGAGCAGCAAGGCGAAACACAGCACGGCCAGCACCTGCACGATGGCCACGCGCTGGCGAAACCGCAGGATCTCGACCTCGGTGTTGCGCAGTTCAGCGATCGAGGGGATGTGCAGCGCCATGTTCAGAGGGGCCGGATGTCATCGCGCTCGTGGGGGCGGCGTTGTGGGGCCAACAAGAGAAAGCCCAGCACAGGCCAGAGGCCGGTTTGCAACAACGGCGCCAGCAGTTGCGGCCAGCTTGGCCACATGTCGTGCACCACCAGGCGCGTGAGCCACTCCGCGGCTGCGCTGGCCAGAAAGAGGGGCAGCACCTGCACCGTTTGCTCACGCAGCGGGAACCACAGCAGACGCCGGTGCATGGCCAGGGCCAGAAAGCTCATGAGCACATAGGCCAGCGCGTTCTGACCCAGCAGTGCCGACTCGTGCACGTCGAGCGCCAGGCCCAGCACAAAAGCGCTGAGCATGCCCACACGCAGCGGCTGGTGCACCGTCCAGAACACCAGCACAACAGCCAGCACATCGGGCAGCCAGGTCTGGCCCGTCAGGTTCAGCAGCATGTTGAGCAGCAAGGCCAGCACCAGGCTCAGCACGATGAAACGCGGGTTGACGGGCAGCAGCAGCGGCTTGCCAGCGGGCATGATCATGGCTTGCCTCCGCTGGCGGGTTTGGCGCCCTTGCGTGGCGCCGGTGGCGGCTCGCTGGGCGCGGGCCGCGCCGGCCAGTCTTTGACCGGTGGCAGCACCAGCATGTGCCGCCCGCGTGCGGTCGCCATCGGCACCGCGTGGATCTTGGCGAAAGCGGTGTCGACCCGGCGGTCGATCTGGCGCACCTTGCCCACATGCAGGCCTGCCGGGTAGACGCCGTCGATGCCGCTGGTGGTCAGCAGGTCATGGGCCTGCACGTCGGCGCTGGCCGGCACAAAGCGCAGTTCGAGCGAGCCGCCCAGGGTGAAGGGGTCGCCATGGGCGACAAAGCGCTGGCCGGTGCGGGTGTTGAGCACAGGAATGCTTTGGTCGCGGTCGGTCAGCAAGGTGACTTCGCTGGACAGCGGATAGACCTGGGTGACCTGACCCACCACGCCGGCCACATCGATCACGGCCGAGCCGCGCACGATGCCCGAGAGCGCGCCCTTGTCGATGACGATGTGGTGGCTGTAGGGGTCGGCGGTCTCATAAAGCACTTCGACCGCTTGGGCCGGGCCCGAAGACGCCTGGCGCAAGTCGAGCAGCTGGCGCAGCTGCAGGTTTTCCTGCATCAGCTGGTCGGTTTGCTGCAGGCGCTGGGCCTGGGCGATGGTGCGTGTCTGGTACTGGCGCGCGGCATCGCGCGCCTCGTCGATACCGGCCAGGTACACCTGCACCGCGTGGTGGGCGCGCACCGGCAGCAGGGCCAGCCACTGCATGGGGGTCAGCACCACGCTCATGGCCGAGCGCACGGGCTGTGACAAACCGAGGCGGTGGTCGGCCGCCATCAGCAGCACCGACAGCAAGCCAAACAGCACCAGCTTCGACAAAGCCGACAGGCCTTGCCGGAAAAAAGGCGGCGGGTTGCGGTCGATGGAATCCAGGGCCATGGGGTGGGTGGGGGCAAAGACCGTGGGGCGCATGCGGCGCCTGGCCGCATGCCGTGGGGCTTACTCGCTGGTGAA
>JBDLTR010000147.1:0-11470 GCA_039805705.1 Pseudomonadota bacterium | reverse complement strand
GGCCTGCACGCGGATGCGACCACGCAGGCCGTTGAGCACCAGGGTCTGCTGGGTTTCGGCCAGGCCGATTTCCCAGGGCGAACCGGCGTGCTTGACCGATGACCAGGGCGAAGCGCCCGTGCCACCGTCGTGGCCGGCGATCACCACGTGGTCGGCCTTGCACTTGGCCACGCCCGCGGCGATGGTGCCCACGCCCACTTCGGACACCAGCTTGACGCTGATGTCGCTGTGCGGGGCCACGTTTTTGAGGTCGTGGATGAGCTGGGCCAGGTCTTCGATCGAGTAGATGTCGTGGTGCGGCGGCGGCGAAATCAGGCCCACGCCCGGCACCGAGTGGCGCAGCTTGCCGATGTACTCGGAGACCTTGCCACCGGGCAGCTGACCGCCCTCACCGGGCTTGGCACCCTGGGCCATCTTGATCTGGATCTGGTCGGCGCTGGCCAGGTATTCGGCGGTCACGCCAAAACGGCCCGAGGCGACCTGCTTGATCTTGGAGCGCAGGCTGTCGCCGTCGTTCAAAGGCAGATCCACTTCGACCACGTCCTTGCCGATGACGGAGGCCAGGGTTTCGCCCTGCTTGATCGGGATGCCCTTGAGCTCGTTGCGGTAGCGGGCGGCATCTTCGCCGCCCTCACCCGTGTTGCTCTTGCCGCCGATGCGGTTCATGGCGATCGCCAGCGTGGCGTGGGCCTCGGTCGAGATCGAGCCCAGCGACATGGCCCCGGTGGCGAAACGCTTGACGATCTCCTTGGCGGATTCGACCTGCTCGAGCGGGATGGCCTTGGACGGGTCGATCTTGAACTCGAACAGACCGCGCAGCGTCATGTGGCGCTTGCTCTGGTCGTTGATGATCTGCGCGTATTCCTTGTAGGTGCCGAAGTTGCCCGCGCGCGTGGAGTGCTGCAGCTTGGCGATCGCATCGGGCGTCCACATGTGCTCTTCGCCACGCGCACGCCAGGCGTATTCACCCCCCGCGTCCAGCGCGTTGGCGAGCACCGGGTCGTTGCCAAACGCCGCCTTGTGCATGCGGATGGCTTCTTCGGCGATCTCGAACACGCCGATGCCTTCGACGCGGCTGGCGGTGCCGGTGAAGTATTTGTCGATGGTGTCCTTGTTGATGCCAATCGCTTCGAACAACTGAGCACCGCAATACGACATGTAGGTCGACACGCCCATCTTGGACATGATCTTGGACAGGCCCTTGCCGATCGCCTTGACGTAGTTGTAGATCGCCTTCTCGGCCGACAGGTCGCCCGGCAGGTCCTTGTGCATCGAGGCCAGGGTCTCCATGGCCAGGTAGGGGTGCACGGCCTCGGCGCCGTAGCCGGCCAGCACGGCGAAATGGTGCACCTCGCGGGCGGTGCCGGTTTCGACCACCAGGCCGGCCGTGGTGCGCAGGCCCTCGCGCACCAGGTGCTGGTGGATGGCCGACAGCGCCAGCAACGCGGGCACGGCGATCTTTTGCGCGCTCACGCCACGGTCGCTGATGATCAGGATGTTGTGGCCGCTCTTGATCGCGTCCACCGCCTCGGCGCAGAGCGAGGCGAGCTTGGCTTCCACACCCTCACGGCCCCAGGCGGCTGGGTAGGTGATGTCCAGCGTGGCGCTCTTGAATTTGCCCTTGGTCGCTTCTTCGATGTTGCGCAGCTTGGCCATGTCGGCGAAGTCCAGCACCGGCTGGCTGACTTCCAGGCGCATCGGTGGGTTGACCTGGTTGATGTCCAGCAGGTTGGGCTTGGGGCCAATGAAGGACACCAGCGACATCACGATGGCTTCGCGGATCGGGTCGATCGGCGGGTTGGTCACCTGGGCGAACAGCTGCTTGAAGTAGTTGTACAGCGGCTTGTTCTTGTCGGAGAGCACCGCCAGCGGGCTGTCGTTGCCCATGGAGCCAATCGCCTCTTCGCCATTGGCGGCCATGGGGCTGAGCAGGAACTTGATGTCTTCCTGGGTGAAGCCAAAGGCCTGCTGCTGGTCCAGCAGTTCGGGGGAGGTGCTCGACGCGGTGGTGCCGGTGTCGGCGCCCATGGGCAGCTCGACACTGTCCTCACCGGCCACGGGCTGCACCACATCGTCCAGGCGGATGCGCAGGTTGTCGATCCACTGGGCGTAGGGCTTGGCGCTGGCCAGGCCCGCCTTGAGCTCCTCGTCGTCGATCATGCGGCCTTGTTCCAGGTCGATCAGGAACATCTTGCCGGGCTGCAGGCGCCACTTGCGCACGATCTTGCTCTCAGGCACGGGCAGCACGCCCGACTCGGAGCCCATGATCACCATGTCATCGTCGGTCACGCAGTAGCGCGAGGGGCGCAGGCCGTTGCGGTCCAGCGTGGCGCCGATCTGGCGGCCGTCGGTGAACACGATGGAGGCCGGGCCGTCCCAGGGCTCGAGCATGGCGGCGTGGTACTCGTAGAACGCCTTGCGACGGGCGTCCATGGTGGTGTGCTGCTCCCAGGGCTCGGGGATCATCATCATCACGGCCTGGCTGATCGGGTAGCCGGCCATGGTCAGCAGTTCCAGGCAGTTGTCGAAGGTGGCGGTGTCGGACTGGCCGGCGAAGCTGATGGGGTAGAGCTTTTGCAGGTCTTGGCCCAGCACCGGCGAGGACATCACGCCTTCGCGCGCCTTCATCCAGTTGTAGTTGCCCTTGACGGTGTTGATCTCGCCGTTGTGGGCCACATAACGGTAGGGGTGGGCCAGCGGCCACTCGGGGAAGGTGTTGGTGGAGAAACGCTGGTGCACCAGACCCAGGGCCGAGACGCAACGCTCGTCTTGCAGGTCCAGGTAGTAGGTGCCCACCTGGTCGGCCAGCAGCAGGCCCTTGTAGACCACGGTGCGGCTGGACATGCTGGGGATGTAGTACTCGTTGCTGTGCTTGAGGCCCAGCGCCTGGATGGCAGCACTGGCGGTCTTGCGGATCACGTACAGCTTGCGCTCGAGCGCGTCCTGCACGATCACATCGGCGCCGCGGCCGATGAAGATCTGGCGCATGACCGGCTCTTTTTCGCGCACGCGCGGTGACATCGGCATGTCGCGGTTGACCGGCACATCGCGCCAGCCCAGCAGCACCTGGCCTTCGGCCTTGACGGCGCGCTCGAGTTCCTGCTCGCAGGCCATGCGCGAGGCGTGCTCTTTGGGCAAAAACACCATGCCCACGCCGTATTCGCCAAACGGCGGCAGGGCCACGCCCTGCTTGCCCATCTCTTCGCGGTACAGCGCATCGGGCAGCTGGATCAGGATGCCCGCGCCGTCGCCCATCAGCGGATCGGCGCCCACCGCGCCGCGGTGGTCGAGGTTTTCGAGGATCTTGAGCGCCTGGGTGACGATGGCGTGGCTCTTGTGGCCCTTGATGTGCGCCACAAAGCCGACGCCACAGGCGTCGTGCTCGTTGGCCGGGTCGTACAGGCCCGTTTGTTGGAACACTTCTTTTTCAGCAGCCGTGGTCATGGCGCACTCCTAGGGTTTTTACGCAGGCCGCGCAGTTTAATCCACAGCAGCTTGCATGCCAACCAAATTAATTGGGGTCAGATCCCGTTTAATTTGATGATTGAATTGATATCTAATAAATTGGGGACGGATTCATCCGCGCGGCGGTTTGGGCGGCCGCCCGGCCTTGCCGGGGCTCAAGCGGCGCGCTGTGTCCTGCTGGAGCTCGCCCACAAAAGCGGGGGAGCCCAAAGCCCATCCCGACAGGGCCGTGCGGGTGAGCGCATCGCGCTGCTCGGCGGTCAAACCGGCCTGGACCGATTCGGCGTAAGCCGCCTCGCGCGCGAAAGGGGTGTTGCCCAAGGCCCAAAACAGGGCGTGGTGCGTCACCAATTTGTCGCTGGCCACCCCAATGCAGTGCCTGTGGCTGGACCACCGGTGGTCTTGCGGCTGCTCGACCATGCCGGCACGCACCGGGTTGAGGTCGATGTAGACCATGCAGGCCAAGAGGTAGCGCTCGCTTTCGATCAGGTTGCTGCGGTAGCGCCCCTCCCAAAGCGTGCCTGAACGGCCATGGCGCAGGTTGAAGTAACGCACATACGCACGGCCCACCGCCTGCATCATCTTGGGCAAGCCGTCGTGCGTCGCGGGTGTGGCCAGCAAATGGAAGTGGTTGTCCATGATCACGTAGGCATGGACGGCCACCTGGAAAGTGCGCGCATGCTCGGTCCACAGCGACAGCAAGCGCTCGCGGTCGGCATCGTCGCGCACGATGGGCTGACGGTCATTGCCACGCTGGATGATGTGGTGGGGATAACCGGCGACGGTGAGGCGGGGCAAACGGGCCATGCGAACAGTCTAATCGGGATCTGACCCCGATTTTCTGACCCCGATTTTCTAATCGGGATCTGACCCCGATTTTCAGGCGATACCGGGGCTTCTTGCTCTAGGATGTGCATCCGCGTGACTGCGCATCCACACAGGAGGCCTTGCATGAACTTTGTTTTCCTCCGGCTGGCCGGCGCCCTGCTGTGTGGCGGACTGGCCCTGGCTGGCCCTGCCCTGGCCCAGACTTACCCGAACAAACCGATCAAGGCCATCGTGCCCTTCGCGGCCGGCAGCGCGACCGACCAGATCGGCCGCGCCTTCGCGCAAAAAATGACCGAATCGCTGGGCCAGCCCATCGTCATCGAGAACAAAGCCGGTGTGAACGGCATGCTGGGCGCCGACGCCGTGGCCAAGGCCGCCCCCGACGGCTACACCCTCATGGTCGGCACCAACAGCACCAACGCCGCGCTCAAGAGCCTGGTGAAAAAGCTGCCCTATGACCAAGACAGCGCCTTTGCGCCGATTGGCTACATCGGCTCGGTGCCGCTGATCGTCGCGGTCCACCACGAGGTGCCCGCCAGGACGCTCCAGGAGCTGGTGGCACTGGCCAAGGCCAAGCCCGGCCAGATGACCTTCGCCAGCGCCAGCACCTCGCAGCGTGTCTCGAGCGAGATGCTGATGAACGTAGCCGGCATCCAGATGACGCACATCCCTTACAAGAGCGGGCCTGCGGCGATGACGGACCTGATCGGCGGCCAGGTCCAGCTGTTCACCGCCGACTTCGCCGTCATGCTGCCCCAGGTCAAGGCCAGCAAGATCCGCGGCCTGGCCGTCACCTCGCTGCAGCGCTCCAAAGCCATTCCCGAGCTGCCCACCGTGAATGAGGCGCTGGGCCTCAAGGACTACGAGCTGATCGCCTACTTCGCGATGTTCGCGCCCGCCGGTACACCGCCCGAGGTGATCGCCAAACTCAACAAGGCGCTCAACACCGCAGCGGCCGACAAGGACATCCAGGAGAAGTTCGCCGCCATCGGCTTCGAGACGGCACCCGGCACGCCCGAGGCGCTGGCCCAGCGCAACCGGCTCGAAACCGCCAAATGGGCCAAGGCGATCCGAGACGCCAAGATCGAGGCGGAGTGAGCGGCCCACCGTTCCGAACATTCCCCATGGCGCTGACCTTCCCCCCCGCCTGGCACCCCTGGGTGCAAGAGATCCAGGCCCATGTCTACAGCCAGCCGCCGCGCGCGATCCAGGCCGCGCGCGAGCTGCTCAAGGTGTGCCGCAGCAACGAGCACCTGGCCTACGCGTACGAACAACTGGGCTTTGCCCATTTGCTGCTCGGGGAACACCGCCTGTCCTGCGTGATGTACGAGCAGGCGCGCGCCCTGCAGCCCGACAACATGTACGTGCTGGCCAATCTGGCGCACGCCCTCTACGAACTCGGTGAGCACGAGCGTGCGGTTCATGTCGGGCGGCAGGCACTGCAGATCAAAGACGACAGCGCCTGCCGGTCTGCGCCGCCCGAGTTGCAGTCGCTGGCAACTGCTCACCACGGCCCGCACAACCTGGTGTCCTTCAGCCTGTTTGGCCAGCAGGCGCGCTATTGCGAAATGGCGGTGCTCAATGTGCTGGCCGCGCGCCGGCACCTGCCCGATTTCGTCTGCCGCTTTTACATCGATGCTTCGGTGCCGCCCGCGCTGGTAGCCCGTCTCCAAGCGCTGGGCGCGCAGTGTGTGGCCATGGGCGAAGCCCAGCGTCAGATGCCCCCCACGATGTGGCGCTTTCTGGCCATGGACGACCCACAGGCCGATGCCGTGCTGGTGCGCGACGTCGACGCGCTGATCGATGCGCGCGAAGCGGCGGCGGTGCACGCCTGGCGCGCCTCGGGCCTGCCCTTTCACATCCTCCGCGACGACTGCTGCCACACCGAGCTGATCCTGGCAGGGCTGTTTGGCATCCGCGCCGGGGTACTGCGCGGCATCGCAGGGCGCATCGCGCGTTACCTGGAAGCTGCCGGCCCGGCCGCGCGCGAGCGTTATGCCGACCAGCTGTTTTTGCGCCACTGGGTCTGGCCGGCGGTGCGCGGCCATGCCCTGACCCATGACCGTGTGTACGGGTACGGCGCGCGTGTCGAGCCCCTGGTCTGGACAGAGCCAGCGGGGCAAGGCCCACGCAACGCCTTCATCGGCGCCAACCACGCCACGGGGCGTGTGCAGTGCGAACTCGACCAGGCGGTCCCGCCCTCGGCCTTGCTGTGCATGACCTTGCGCACGGCCGAAGGCGCCTTGGTCTGCCGTTACCCGATGCAAGCCGTGGCCGGTGCAGGCCCCAGCGGCCTGGCCTGGGACATCCACCTGCCTTTGCTGTACACACAAGCCTTGCAAGCTGGCCGCTGGCAGCAGCACCTGGCGCTGCACCCCGCCAGCCAGGCCGGCATCGGCGAAGGCAGCACCGATGCGGTGCTGCTGGGCATGGCGGCTTGAAGGTCTGCGCTCAGGCCGCCAGCACCGGGTAGCGCGTTTCGGCCAAAGCCTCCAGGCCAAACTGCGCCAGCAAGGCTTGCAGCCGTTCGCGCGCGCTGCGCTTTTTCTGGCCGGTGTATTGGGCCAGGATCAGCTCGTTTTTGAGGCTGTGTTCCCACCCCACCAGCTCGGTCACCGTCACAGAATAGCCTTGTGATTCGAGGTAGAGGCAACGCAACACATTGGTGAGCTGGCTGCCGATCTCGCGCGTGTGCAGCGGGTGGCGCCAGAGCTCGGCCAGCGGTGTTTGGGACAAGGCCAGCGCCTTGTGCTGGCGCAGGCAGGCGGCCAGCTCGGCCTGGCAGCAGGGCACCAGCACCATGCACTTCGCTTGCTTGTGAAGACCAAAAGCGATGGCGTCGTCGGTCGCGGTGTCGCAGGCGTGCAGCGCGGTGACCACATCGATCTGCGCGGGCAGCTCGGCGCTTTGCGCCGATTCGGCCACGCTCACATTCAGAAAGCGCATGCGCTCAAAGCCCAGGCGCTCGGCCAGCGCGCGCGAGGACTCGACCAACTCGCTGCGCGCTTCGATGCCGTAAATCGTGCCCTTGCCCAAGGCTTTGAAAAACAGGTCGTAAATGATGAAGCCGAGGTACGACTTGCCCGCACCGTGGTCGGCCAGCGTGGGGCCAGCAGGCGTGTCGGGCAGCTCGCGCAACAACTTTTCGATGAACTGGAACAGGTGGTAGACCTGCTTGAGCTTGCGCCGCGAGTCCTGGTTGAGCTTGCCCTCGCGGGTGAGGATGTGCAGCTGTTGCAGCAGCGCGATCGATTGGCCCGGGCGCACCTCGGGCGGCAAAGCAGGCGCAGCGGTGGGCGTGGTGCGTTTGCTCATGGCGTGGCGTCCACGTCCAGCTTTTTCCAACCCGCCAGGCCGAGTTTTTCCATGGTCGCCATATTGGCTTCGTAAACCGTCTCGGCCTCGGGAAAAGCCTCCACCGCGCGGTCGATGCTGGCCTCGCGGATCAGGTGCAGCGTGGGGTAAGGCGAGCGGTTGGTGAAATTCGTGATGTCGTCGGGCTCGGTGTCCGCGAACTGGAAGTCGGGGTGAAAACTGGCCACCTGGAACTCGCCCTCCATGTCCAGCTCCTGCAGCACGCCGTCGGCCTCGTCCAGGAAATCGTTGAAGTCCAGAAAGTCGCGCAGCATCTGCGGCACGATCAAGAGCGTGGTCTCGCGTTCTTCGGCGCTGCAGCGCTGCAAGGCCTGCAACTCTTCGATCAGTTCGTCGCGCAGGCCTTCGAGCCCTTTGGCCTCGCTCACGGCGTAATGGATCTGGCCCTTGATGTGGGGCGCTTTGGCGAAGGGGCACAGGTTCAGACCGATGACGGCGCGCTCGAGCCAGCGCACGGTGTCGGCGACCGCGATCTCGTGGGAAGTGTCAGGCATGCCGCGATTGTGCCGTGAGCAGCCGCTGCGCCAGCACGGCCAGCACAGCGCCGCCCACGCAACAGCCCACCGTGAACACCGGCGTGAGCTGCCAGCCGCCCGCGCGCGCGGCCAAGGCCGCCGCCACCGGCGGGCCCAGGAATTGGCCCAGGGCCGAAAACTGCTGCAACCAACCCACCGTCGACGCCACCTGCTGCTCACCCGGCGCCAGACGCACCGCCAGCGAAAACAGCGTGCCGGGCACCAGGCCGCCCAGGCCCGAAAAGACCAGCACGCCCGCAAAGCGCAGCCAGGGCCAGCCTTCGGTGAAGGCCCCGAACGCCAAGGTGCTGCCCAGCGCCATGGCACCAAAGCCCAGCCAGAGCGTGCTGCGCGGCGCCCAGCCACGCTGCAGCAAACGCCCTGAAGCCATGTTGCCGCCCATGTTCACCGCCGCGGCCAGCGCCGTGAGCACGCCCAGCAAGGCCCCACCCACGCCGGCCTGTGCGTAAATCGAGGGCAAAAAGCCCACCACCGCCAGCCACTGGCCCGAGTACATGCCAAAGCACAGCGCCACCAGCCAAGGCCCGAGGGCCCCCAAAGTGCGCCGCAAGCGCAGCAGGATGCCGGCACTGCCCGCGCTTTGGGGCGGCGGATCGGCGGGAATTGCGCGCGCGATCCACAAGGCCATCGCCAGCGAGACGACGCTGAACAGCCACCACCATGCGCCCCAGCCCCAGACCGGGATGAAGATCGGGCCGGCCAACAAAGCCAATGCCGTGCCGGTGGGCATGTAAGCCCCCCACACGCCGAGCATGCCGGCCAGCTGGTGCGGCTGGACCAGACGGCGGATCAGCGCAGGCGCGGGCAAGGCCACCATCAAAAAGCCCAGGCCTTCGATGGCCCGCAACACCAGCAGCCAGGTCACCGAATGCACCGAGCCCCCGGCCGCACTGGCCAGAGCCAGCATCAGCAAACCGCGCACCATGCTGCGCTTGGCGCCCATGCCATCGGCCCAGACGCCGATGAACACGGCCAGGCTCAGCCCGGCCAGTTGCACCATCGACAGCAAAAAGCCCGACTCCACCAAGCTCAGGCCCAGCTCGGCTTGCAGGGCCGGCAAAGCCGGCGGCAGCTTGCCCACCTGCAAGGCGGCCACCCCACCGGCGGCCATGACCAGCCAGGCGCCTCGCAAGCCCAGGTCTTTGCCCGCGTTCACAAGAGCCTCGTGCCGGTCAGGCGTTCGTGCTCGCGCAAGGCAAAGCGGTCGGTCATGCCGGCAATGTAGTCGGCCACCGCGCGGTGGCGGTCTGCACGCGCCGCGAACTGCGCGCGCATCTCACCGGGCTGCGCCAGGTAGGCCGAGAACAGCTCGCGCACCGCCTGCTTCGCCTGACCCGTGGTGTGCATCACCTGCGGGTGCCGGTAGAGGCTGGCGAACAGGAATTTTTTGAGCTGTGCGCTGTGCGTGTGCATCGCTTTGGAAAAGCGCACCAGCGGCCCGGCGCGGCGCGCCTCGTCCGCGCTTTGCACCCCGGCCGCCGCGATGGCGGCGCGCGTGGTGTCGATCACGTCGTAGACCTGCTCGCTCAGCATGCGGCGCGTGCTCTCGTACAGCCAACGGCGCGGCTGGTCGGCCAGCTGCGGGTGCTCGGCCAGCGCTTGCTGGCGGTAGCGCTCAAAGAGCGGCACCTCTTGCATCTGCTCGAGCGACAGCAAGCCCGAGCGCACGCCGTCGTCGATGTCGTGCGCGTTGTAGGCGATCGCATCGGCCAGGTTGCACAGCTGCGCCTCCAGACTGGGCTGGGTGCGCTCGAGAAAGCGGCGTGCCACACCGTTCGGCTCGGCCGCCTCGATGGCTTCGGCGTTCGCGCGTGAGCAGTGTTTGAGGATGCCTTCGCGCGTTTCAAAGCTCAGGTTCAGGCCGTCGAATTGCGGGTAGCGCTCTTCGAGCTGGTCGACCACGCGCAGGCTTTGCAGGTTGTGTTCAAAACCGCCGTGCTCGGCCATGCACTCGTGCAGCGCGTCCTGGCCCGCATGGCCAAAAGGCGTGTGGCCCAGGTCGTGGGCGAGCGCAATCGCTTCGACCAGGTCTTCGTTGAGGCCGAGCGCGCGGGCGATCGAGCGGCCCAGCTGCGCGACTTCGAGCGAATGCGTGAGCCGCGTGCGGAAGAGGTCTCCCTCGTGGTTCAGAAACACCTGGGTCTTGTAGACCAGGCGCCGGAACGCGGTGGAATGGACAATGCGGTCGCGATCACGTTGAAACGCGTTGCGCGTGGGCGCGGGCGGCTCGGCATGACGGCGCCCGCGCGTCTGTGCCGGGTGGCTGGCCCAGGGGGCCAGGCCCAGCGGGTTGAGCACCACCTCAAGCACAACAGGCGTCGATCACGTCACGCACCAGCGCATCGGGCGCGCCCTGGGTGCGGGCCTGGCCGGGCGGGTCGATCAGCACGAACTGGATGTCGCCGCCCACCGCTTTCTTGTCCAGGCGCATGTGGGCGATGTAGTCGCCCGCGTTGTCGCTGGCCTGCAGCACCGGCGCGCGCACCGGCAGACCGGCGCGCTCAATCAAGGCTTTGAGGCGCGCCACAAAGGCCGCGTCGACCTTGCCCAGGCGCTGCGACAGCTCGGCCGCCATGACCATGCCACAGCCCACCGCCTCGCCGTGCAGCCAGACGCCAAAGCCCAGCCCCGCCTCGATCGCGTGGCCAAAGGTGTGGCCAAAGTTGAGGATGGCGCGCAGGCCCGATTCGCGTTCGTCCTGGCCCACCACCCAGGCCTTGATCTCGCAGCTGCGCCGCACCGCATGGGCCAGGGCCACCGGTTCACGCGCCATCAGCGCGCCGATGTTCGCTTCGATCCAGGCCAGGAAATCCATGTCGGCGATCGGGCCGTATTTGATGACTTCGGCCAGACCCGCGCTCAGTTCTCGCGCGGGCAGGGTCTTGAGGGTGTCGAGGTCGCACACCACGCGCACCGGCTGGTAGAAGGCGCCGATCATGTTTTTGCCCAGCGGGTGGTTGATCGCGGTCTTGCCACCCACCGAAGAATCGACCTGCGCCAGCAGCGTGGTCGGTACCTGCACAAATGGCACACCGCGCATGTAGCTGGCGGCGGCAAAGCCGGTCATGTCGCCGATCACGCCACCGCCCAAAGCGAACAACACGGTCTTGCGGTCGCAGCCTTGGCCCAGCAGCGCGTCAAAAATCAGGTTCAGGGTGGGCCAGTCTTTGTGCGCCTCGCCGTCCGGCAACACCACGGTGTGGACCTGTTTGTAATGCGGGGCAATCGCGCTGCGCAAAACGGCTTCGTACAGCGGGGCAATCGTG
>JBDLTR010000146.1:0-17183 GCA_039805705.1 Pseudomonadota bacterium | reverse complement strand
TCGCGCGCCAGCACGGCCTGCTTTTGCTCTTCGGTCATGGCCCACTCGTCGAGGTAGGCGCGTTCGTTGGCCTTGAAGCGCTCACGGTTCTCGGCCTTCATCAGCGACATGCAGAACTGGTTGAGCCAGTAGCCTTTGCGCGATTGCTCGGCGTCAAAAATGATGGTGCCGGGCACGTCGGTGTAGGGTTTGTCTAAAGCCACGGAATACCTTTCTGGATGTTGTCTTTCCCGCGCCAGCGGGAATCCATGGATCCCGGGTCAAGCCCGGGACGACAGAAAAATCACTTCACTTCTTCCGGCCAGTACAGCCGCATCGGGTTGTCGACCAGCAGCTTTTGTTGCAGCTCGGCCGTGGGCGCGATCTGCGGGATGAAGTCCACCAGCAGGCCGTCGTCGGGCATGTGGTCCTTGAGGTTGGGGTGCGGCCAGTCGGTGCCCCAGAGCACGCGGTCGGGGAACTCCTGCACCACGCGGCGCGCAAACGGCACCACGTCCTGGTAGGCGGCTTGCTCGCCGTTCAAGGCCTTGGGGCCGGTGACCGACAGGCGCTCGGGGCAGCTGACTTTGCTCCACACGTTGGGGTGCTCGCGCATGAACTTGAGGAAGAGCTGGAACTCGGGGCCGTCGATGGGCTTGCTCACATCGGGGCGGCCCATGTGGTCCACCACCACCGTGGTCGGCAAGGCGGTGAAGAAGTCCCACAGCTCGGGCAGGTCCACCGCCTCGAAATAGATCACCACATGCCAGCCCCACTTCGCGATGCGGCCAGCGATTTCCATCAGCTCGTCCTTGGGCGTGAAGTCCACCAGACGCTTGACGAAGTTGAAGCGCACGCCGCGCACACCGGCGTCGTGCATGGCCTGGATTTCCTGGTCCGTGACGCTGCGGCGCACCGTGGCCACGCCACGCGCCTTGCCGCCGCTGCTCACGCAGGCGTCGACCATGGCGCGGTTGTCGGCGCCGTGGCAGGTGGCCTGCACGACCACATTGCGCGAGAAGCCCAGGTGGTCGCGCAAGGCATAGAGCTGGTGCTTGCTCGCGTCGCAGGGCGTGTACTTGCGCTCGGGCGCGTAGGGGAACTCGGCGCCGGGGCCGAACACATGGCAGTGCGCGTCGACCGCGCCTGCGGGCAGTTTGAAGGTGGGTTGGCTCGGACCGGTGTACCAGTCGAGCCAGCCGGCGGTTTTGGTGAAGTCACCCGAAGTCGATTTGTCCATGGGTTGGCTCATGGTGATCCTCAGTCGATGTATTGGAGGCCCGCAGCCGCCAGCGGCTCGCGCATCTTGTACATGTCCAGGCCCAGCACGCCCGACGCGAGCTTCTCGCGCTTGGCGCCTTCGTTGGCTTCGCGGGCCAGTGCGATTTCCAGCGTCTTGGCCGCCAAGGCCTTGGGCACGCAGACCACGCCATCGTCATCGGCGACGATCACATCGCCTGGCGTCACATAGGCGCCGGCACAGACGATGGGGATGTTGACGGAGCCGGGGGTGGCCTTGATGGTGCCCTTGGAAGACACATACTGGCTCCAGACCGGGAACTTCATCTCGCGCAGCGTCTTGGTGTCGCGAACACCGGCCTCGATGATCAGGCCACGCGCACCGCGCGCCATGAAGCTGCTGGCCAGCAGGTCGCCAAAGTAGCCGTCGCTGCACTCGGCGGTCACAGTGGCCACCACGATGTCGCCAGGCTGCACCTGCTCGGCGGCCACGTGCATCATCCAGTTGTCGCCGGGCTGCAACAGCACCGTGATGGCCGTGCCGGACACATTCACATCCTGCTGGATCGGGCGCATATAAGGCTTCATCAGGCCCACACGGCCCATGGCCTCGTGCACGGTGGCACTGCCCAGGGCCGCCAGTTGGTCGGTCACCGCGCGGTCAGCGCGGGTGATGTTGCGGTAAACCACACCGAGTTCGTACATGTTTGTTTCTCCTGTATCGCTTGGGATCCGTCATCCCCGCGAAAGCGGGGATCCAGAGCCATGGATTCCCGATCGGGTCGGGAATGACAGCTCCGTCACTGACCTTTGGCCTTGAGGGCCGCGTCCATGCGCGAGAACACGCGGCGCGCATTGCCTTCGAACACCTTGTAGCGCTGCTCGTCCGTGAGGTTGGGCGTGGCCAGCACATAGCGCTTGGTGTCGTCGTAGTAGTTCCCGGTGCCGGGGTCGATGCCGCGCACAGCGCCGATCATCTCGGAGGCAAACAGGATGTTGTCGACCGGGATCACCTTGGTGAGCAAATCGATGCCCGGCTGGTGGTAGACGCAGGTGTCGAAGAACACGTTGTTCAGCAGGTGGTCCTTGAGCAGGGGCTTTTTGAGTTCCTGCGCCAGGCCACGGTAGCGGCCCCAGTGGTAGGGCGCGGCACCACCGCCGTGCGGGATGATGAACTTCAGCGTGGGGAAGTCCTTGAACAGATCCCCCTGGATCAGCTGCATCACGGCCGTGGTGTCGGCGTTGATGTAGTGCGCGCCGGTGGTGTGGAAGCACGCGTTGCAGCTGGTGCTGACGTGGATCATCGCGGGGATGTCGTGCTCGACCATCTTTTCGTAGATGGGGTACCAGTGGCGGTCGGTCAGCGGCGGGCTGGTCCAGTGGCCGCCCGAGGGGTCGGGGTTGAGGTTGATGCCGACCATGCCGTAATCCTTGACGCACTTGTCGATCTCGGCCACGCAGGTCTTGGGGTCGACACCGGGCGACTGCGGCAGCATGGCCGCGCCGATGAAGTTGTCGGGGAACAGCTGCGAGACCCGGTAGCACAGCTCGTTGCAGATGGCGGCCCAGGTGGACGACACCTTGAAGTCGCCGATGTGGTGGGCCATGAAGCTGGCGCGCGGGCTGAACACGGTGAGGTCCGAACCGCGCTCTTTCATCTTGGCCAGCTGGTTGGTCTCGATGGTCTCGCGCAGCTCGTCGTCGCTGATCTTCAGGTCAGCGACTTTGGGCATCAGCGCCGGGTCTTGGATGCCGGCGATTTGTCGGTTGCGCCAGTCTTCGAGCGATTTGGGCGCGGTGGTGTAGTGACCGTGGATGTCGATGATCAGGGGCTTGGCCAAGCTCATGGTGTTCCTTGGGGGTGGCGGTGATAACAATGGCCCGATTGTGGGGGGCCAGGCCGGTCGCGGGTAGGGGCACAGCCATCTACCAGTTAGAACGTTTTTGAATATCCGAACCCAAGGTATGACAAAATTCACCCTTTAAAGCCCCGTATGGACCTCAAACAGCTCGAATATTTTGTGCGCGTGGCCGAACTCGGCAGCTTCACCCGCGCCGCCCAGGTGCTGGGGGTGGCCCAGCCGGCGCTGAGCCGCCAGGTGCGCCTGCTCGAGGTGGAGTTGCGGCAAAACCTGCTGGCCCGCAACGGCCGTGGCGCCACACCGACCGAGGCCGGACAGGTGCTGCTGGAGCACGGGCGGGGCATCTTGCACCAGGTCGAGCGTGCACGCGAGGAACTCGCGCGGGTGCGCAGCGGCCTGGCCGGGCGCGTGGCACTGGGCCTGCCGCCCAGCGTGGCGCGGGTGCTGACGGTGCCGCTCACGCGCGCCTTTCGCCAAAAACTGCCCGAAGCCCAGCTCTCGATCAGCGAAGGGCTCTCGAGCGCCATGCAGGAGAACCTGCACAACGGCCGCCTGGACATCGCCGTGCTCTACAAGCCCATGCCCATGCCCGGCATGGCGCTGCAGGCCTTGGTCGAAGAAGAGCTGCTCTTGGTGCAGCCACGACCGCCCGGCCTGCCCGAAGACCCACCCCCTGCCCCCATCACGCTGCGCGAGGTGGCCCAGCTGCCGCTCTTGATCCCGAGCCGGCCCAACGCCCTGCGCATGCATGTGGAATCGGCCATGGCCAGCATCGGCTGCCAGCCCCACATCGCGCTGGAGATCGATGGCGTGAGCGCCATGCTCGACCTGGTGGCCGATGGCGTCGGCGTGGCCATCCTCTCGCGCAACGCGGTGATGCGCTCGGTGCGGCCATCCGCTTATGCGCTGCGCGCCATCGGTGCACCGGCCCTGCGCATCCCGCTGGCCACGGCCACCAGCTCACTGCGCCCGAGCACCCTGACCCAACAGGCGACGCTCGAGCTGCTGCGTGAAGTGGCTCAGGAGTGGCTGCGCGCGCCCACCTGAGGCACCGCCCGCGCGCAAGGCCTCGAGCGTGTCATTTCGAATCTCCTGGTGGCGGGGTCTTCAGGCTGCGCTGCCCAGCAGCGCTTCGCGCAGCAGGCGCTTGAGCACCTTGCCGTTGGCGTTGCGCGGCAGCGGCTCGCTGCGCAGGCTGAAGCTCTCGGGCACTTTGTAGTCGGACAGGCGCTCGCTGCAATGGCGGCGCAAGGCCTCGGCCTCAAGGGTGCGGCCTTCGCGGGCGGTCACGAACACATGCACACGCTCGCCCAGCACCGGGCAAGGCTTGGCCACCACAGCGGCTTCGAGCACATCGGGGTGCTCGCACAGCGCGTTTTCCACCTCGATGCTGAAAATCTTGTGGCCGCCCCGGTTGAGCATGTCCTTGCGCCGGTCGAGCACGTAAACAAAGCCCTCGGCATCGACACGGCCCACATCGCCGCTGCGCCAGTAGCCGCCGATGAAGTTGTCTTGCGTGGCCTGGGGGTTGTCCCAGTAGCCCTGCACCACCATCGGGCCCTTGAGCCAGAGCTCGCCGATCTCGCCGGCGGGCACCTCGGCGCCCGCATCGTCCATCACCGCGATCTCGGCACAGGGCAAGGCCAGCCCCACGCTGTCGAGGTGCGCGCGCGTGAGTTCGGCGGGCATCACGGTCACCGGCGAAGCGGTTTCGGTGGCGCCGTAGCAGTTGGACAGGCGCAGGTTGGGCAAGGCCTGGGCCAGTTGGTCGATGGTCTCGGGGGGCATCGGCGCGCCGCCGTAGCCGCCCACGGTCCAGGCCGACAGGTCGTGGCGGGCCAAGTCGTCTTGCAGCAGACACAGCTTGTACATGGCCGGCACCATGATGGTGTAGGACATGCGCTGGGCCGCTGCTTGCGGCAAGAATTCGGCCGCCTTGAAGTGCGGAAAAACGATCAGCGTGCCGCCCAGGCCCAGCGCCCCCCCCATCAGCGCCACCAGCCCGGTCACATGGCTGAGCGGTACCGCCACGCCCGCGCGCACCCGCTCATCCAGCCCCAGCGCCTGGGCGTAGTGCAGCACCGAATGCACGATGTTGAGGTGGCTGAGCATGGCGCCCTTGGGAAAACCGGTGGTGCCCGAGGTGTACATGATGATGGCCAGGTCTTCCTCGGCACAGGCCAGGCGCTCGGCCAAGGGCGCGTGCGAGAGCAGGCTGTCCCAGCGCGGGCCAGCGCCCTCCCCCACCACCAGGCGATGGCGCAGGACAGGCGTGTCGGCGGCGGCGGGCAATTTGTCGTGCAGCGCGGCGTCGTGCACCAGCGCCACCGCGCCGCAGTTGCGCAAGATGTAGGCGATGCCCGGTGTTTGTTCGCGCGTGCTCAGCGGCACCACCACCGCGCCGATGGCCAGCACGGCGAACGAAGCCACCACGAATTCCACCCCATTGCCCAGCCAGAGCGCCACGCGGTCGCCACGTGCCACCCCCAGGTCCTGCAAGCCTGCGGCCGCGCGCAACACCTGCTCGTCAAAACTGCGCCAGTCCAGGACGGTATCGCCGCACACCAGGGCTTGGGCTTTGGGCTGACGCCGCGCCGCGGCGTCCAGCATGGCATTGAGGTGGGGTGGGCGCTCGGCGAAACAGCGCAGCACCCGCTGTCCAAAATGTTGTTCGAGTCGCGTGGTCAACATGGCGTCGTGTCTCCATCGTGGCGGTTCACAAATCCAGCACCAGCCTCGCGGATTTGCAGCGCGAAATGCACACCATGATGGTGTCGCCCTTGGCCTGTTCCTCGGGCGTGAGGTACATGTCCCAATGGTCGGGTTCGCCGTCGAGCACCTTGGTCTGGCAGGTGCCGCAGATGCCCTCGCTGCACGAAAACGGCACCTCGACACCCGCGCCCTGCAAGGCCTGCAGGATGCTTTGCTCGGGGGCCACGGTCAGGGTGATGTTGCGCTGGGCCAGGTGCACTTCAAACGTGCCGTTGTGGTCGCTCATGCGGGGATTCCTTGTTCTTGTTGCAGCAAACGCTCGATCACGCGGCGCGACTGCACGCCACCGGCGTCGATGCCCAGCATCAGCAGCTTGCGCTCGGGGTGGCGCAGGATGTTGGCCTGCTGCAGCTCCAGCATCTGCATGTCTTCGCCAAAAATCTTGCCCTGGCCCTGGCGGATGCTGTCGGTCAGCGCGGCGTCGTCGGGCTTGAAGTTGCGGGCCATGCCCCAGTGGTACCAGTGCGAGGTCTCGGTCTCGGGCGTGATGAAGTCCACCACCACGCTGTAGGCCTTGGCCTCGGCCGGCGCGTGAAAACCGCCCTGCCCCGCCAGCGCCACACCCACGTCGATCATGATGTGGCTCGGCGGTGTGAAGCGGCAGATTTGCCAGCGGTCCACCTTGGCCTGCGGGTCCAGGCCGTTGGCCTTCATCGCCATCTGCCAAAACGGCGGCGCCTGGATGCCGTCCATGAAGCGCTGGGTGATCACCCGGTCGCCTTCGGCTTGGGTTTCGCACGGCGTTTCGTCGATCTCGGGCTGGCCGATGCTGGTCGCGTGCACATAGGTCTCGTGCGTGAGGTCCATCAGGTTGTCGATCATCAGGCGGTAATCGGCCTTGACGTGGTAGAGCCCGCCGCCATAGGCCCAAGCCGGGTTGTCGAAGAACTCGAACACCGGCAGCTGGGCCACGTCGGCCTGGGCCTGCTCGCCGGGCCAGACCCAGACAAAGCCATAACGCTCGAGCACCGCATACGACTTGACAGCCGGAAAGCCACGCACGCGCTGGCCCGGCATGTGCACTGTCCGGCCATCGCGGCCCATCTCGAGGCCGTGGTAGCCGCACTGCAAATGCCCTTTGCAGACTTTGCCCAGGGACAGCGGCGCGCCACGGTGTGGGCAAAAGTCTTCGACCGCCGCGACCTGGCCTTCGGCGTCGCGGTAGAACGCGATCTTCTCGTTGCAAATGGTGCGGCCCAGCGGCTTGTCGCCCAGGGCATCAAGTTCGGTCGATGTGCAGGCCACGTACCAGGTGTTTTTGAGGAACATGCGGTTCTCCTTGTGCGTTCAGTGCCGGCTCACGCCCAGCAGGCGGTCCAGCAGTTCGGGTTGTTGTCGGAGCGTGTCGGCGTCGCTGGTGTGCACCACGGTGCCGTGGTCGAGCACCACAGCGCGGTCGCTGATGGCCAGGATGGCCTGCGGGTGCTGCTCGACGATGATGGCCGAAAGGCCTTCCTCGCGCGTGATGCGGGCAATCGCCCGCAGCAGCTCTTCGACGATGATGGGCGCCAGGCCTTCGAGCGGCTCGTCCAGCAAGAGCAGCTTGGGGTTGAGCACCAGCGCGCGTGCCACCGCCAGCATCTGCTGCTCGCCACCCGAGAGCTGCGTGCCCAGATTGCCTTGGCGCTCGGCCAGGCGCGGGAACATCTCATAGGCGCGCGCAGGCGTCCAGGCGCCCGGGCGCGCCACGGCCGTGAGGTTCTCGTGCACCGTGAGCGATTTGAAAATGTTGCGCTCTTGCGGCACCCAGCCGATGCCCGCCGCCGCGCGCGCGTGCGAGGGCAGCGTGTGCAGCGCCACGCCGCCGAGCGTGATGCGCCCGCCGTGCTGGCGCGTGGCGCCCGCGAGCGTGTCCATGAAGGTGGTCTTGCCCACACCGTTGCGCCCCAGGAGCGCCAGCGTCTGGCCCTCGCCCAGGCTCAGGCTCACGTCGTGCAGCACCACAGCGTCGCCGTAGCCTGCACTGAGCTGTTCGACTTGCAGGAGTGCTGTCATGCGCCCACCTCTTCACCATGGCCCAAGTACACCGCCTTGACCTGCGGGTCATTCGCAATCACCTCGGGCGTGCCTTCGGTCAGCACGGCGCCATTGACCAGCACAGTGATGCGGTCGGCGAACTCAAACACCAGGTCCATGTCGTGCTCGATCAAGAGTACCGACACATCGGCCGGCAAAGCGGCCACGGTCTGCAAGAGTTCTTCGCGCTCACCCGCGGGCACACCGGCCACAGGTTCGTCGAGCAGCAAGACCTTGGGCTCACAGGCCAGGGCGATCGCCATCTCCAGCAGGCGCCGCTTGCCGTAGGGCAGCGCGGCGGTGTTCTGGTGCATGACTTCGGTGAGGCGAAACAGCGCCAGCAGCGCTTCACAGCGCGCGACCACGGCCGCGTCCTGCCCCAGGCGCGGCCACCAGCGCCCGCCCTGCCCACGCCGCTGCGACACGACCATGGCCAGGGTCTGCAAGGGCGTCATGCTGGCGAACAGCTGGTTGATCTGGAAGGTGCGCACCAGGCCACGCGCCACGCGTTGGTGGCTGGGCAGCCGGCTGATGTCCTGGCCCAGCAATTCAATCCGCCCTTCGGTCGGCGCCAGCACCCCGGTCAGCAGGTTGATCAGCGTGGTCTTGCCCGCGCCGTTGGGCCCGATCAGCGCATGGCGCGCGCCCAGCTGGAGTGACAGGTCCACATGGTCGGTGGCGGTGATGCCGCCGAATTTTTTGACCAGGCCATGGGCTTGCAACACGGTCGTGCTCATGGCTTGCCTCCTTTCAACCAGGCCGAGGGGCTCAGGCGTTCACGCCCCACCAGCATCAAGACCACGAGGAACAGGCCCATCCAGAAGGTCCAGTACTGCGGCGTGATGTTGGAGATCACGTCGTGCATGAGTTTGAACACCACCGCGCCGAGCACGCCGCCATACAACCAGCCCACACCGCCGATCACCAGCATCAGCACCGCGTCGGCCGAGCGTTCCAGCGCGAAGACATCGAGCGAGGCGAAGCCCGTGGTTTGCGCCAGCAAGGCGCCCGCGGCGCCAGCCAGGCCAGCGGCCAGGGTGTAGACCACGGCCAGGCGCTGCGGCACCGAGATGCCGATGGCGGCGGCGCGCAAGGGGTTGTCGCGCACCGCCATCAGCGTCGCGCCCCAGGGCGAATGCACCCAGCGCCGCGCGAGCGCAAACAGCAGCAAGAGCACCGTGAGCGAATACCAGGCGGCCGTTTGCCCATACAGGTCAAATTCAAAACGGCCAAGCAAGGGGCCCATCACCACGCCCTGCAGACCGTCCGAGCCGCCCGTGAGCCCGTCGAGCTTGTTGGCCAGCTCCAGCAGCAGCAGCGCCACGCCCAGCGTGACCATGAGCCGCGTCAGGTCGGAGCCACGCAAGATGGTGACCGAGCACAGCGCGCCCAACCCCGTGGCCGCCGCCATGCCCACGGCCAGGCCCAGCAGCGGGTCGGGGTGGATGTGTTTGGCGAACAGCGCCGCGCAGTAGGCCCCAAAGCCCAGAAAAGCCGCGTGCCCCAGCGTGACGATGCCGGTGTAGCCGAGCACCAGATCGAGCGAGACGGCGAACAGCGCCACGATGGCGATTTCGTTGACGATCAGCGCATGGCCCGGCAGCAGCGCGGGCAGCGCGAACACGGCCAGCCACAGCAGCGGCTCGAAAGCGCGCCAACGCCCTTGCGACAAGAGTTGCGAACGTGCGTCCATGGCACGAGACATCACTTGGCCCCCTTGCGCACGAACAGGCCTTGCGGCCGCCAGATCAGGATGGCGATCATCAGCGCGTAGACGATGAAGGCGCCCAGCTTGGGCACGTAATACTTGCCCGCCACATCGGCCACGCCCAAGAGCAGCGCGGCCAGCAGCGGGCCGGTGATCGAGGAGGTGCCGCCCACGGCCACCACGATCAAAAAGTACACCATGAACTTGAGCGGGAAAGTCGGGTCCAGCCCCAGCACCTCGGCGCCCAGCGCGCCGCCCAGCCCCGCCAGGCCCGAGCCCACGGCAAAGGTCAGCGCGAACACGCGGTTGACCGGGATGCCCAGGCCCGCGGCCACGCGGCTGTCGTCCACGCTCGCGCGCAGGCGGCTGCCAAAACGGGTGCGCGCCAGCACGTACTGCAGGGCCACGGTGAGCGCCGCGCACACGGCGATGATGAAGAGGCGGTAGTGGCCCATGCCCAGGGCGCCATCCCACAGCTCGGTGCGCCCGCGCAACCACTCGGGCAGCTGCATGATCTGCTGCTGCGAACCCATGAAGTAGTCGACACTGGCCACGGCCATGAAGGCCAGACCGATCGAGAACAGCACCTGGTCCAGGTGCGGCTTGCGGTACATCGGTCGGTAAACCGTGCGCTCCAGCACGGCACCCAACAATGCCGCGCCCGCGAACGCGATCGGCAGGCACAGCAAGAAGGGCAGCCCCCAGCGCTGCATCAGCACCACGGTGATGTAGCCGCCCACCATGGCAAAGGCGCCGTGCGCCAGGTTGATGAAGTTCATCAGGCCCATGGTGACCGACAGGCCCACCGCCAAAATAAAGAGCAGCATGCCATAGGCGATGCCATCGAAAAGCAGGGTCAGCATTCAGACCTCTTGGGTTGAAAACAGCCACTGGCGCATGGCCTGCAGCACCGCCTCGGGCTGTTCCTGCATCACCATGTGGCCGCCACCGGGCACGGCCACGATGGCCGGGCGTGCGGGCAGGCAATCGGCGATCGCCTGGTGCTGCGCGGGCGGCGACCAGGCATCGAGCTCGCCGCACAGCACCAGCGTGGGCACCTGCACTTGCTGCAGCACGGCCGTGGCGTCAGGCCGCTGGATCAGGGCGCGCAGCTGGCGTTCAAAAATGTCGGCGCTTTTGCGCGCGAACATGGCGAGGATGTCCTCGATCAAAGCCGCATCGCCCAGGCGCTGCGGCGCCACCATGCCACGGGCCCACTCGCTGGCCATGGCGCGCACGCCTTGCTCACGCGCGATGGCGAGCAAGGCCATGCGTTTGCGCACTTCTTCCTCACCCGCTTGGCCAGCGGGCTTGGGCAGGTGACCGGTGTCGAACAGGCCCAGGTGCGTGACGCGCTCGGGCGCCAAGCGCATGACCTCCAGCGCCACGCGCCCGCCCATCGAATGACCCGCGAGCGCAAAGCGCGCGGGCGCACCCGACAAGAGCTGCTCGGCCATCTGCACCAGGCTGTCGGCCTGGCCATGGTCGACGACGCGGCAGTCCCAGCCCGGCAGTCCCGACGGCACCGCGCCCCAGGCCGTGGCGTCGCACATCAGGCCAGGGACCAGCACCAGCGTCGGTTTCGGATGCACCATCACTTGGCCTTGCCGGGGTCTTTCACGTCCTTGATGGTCGCGAATTCCTGGTTCCAGAGTTGGCCGTTCACCTTCTCGACCTTGCGGATGTAGATGTTGTGCACCACGTCACGCGTTTGCGCGTCGATGAACATGGGACCGCGCGGGCTCTCGAAGATCTGGCCCTTCATCGCGTCCAGCAGCGCCTGGCCGCCGGCCCCCTTGGTGGCCTTGGCGGCTTCGTAGATCACGCGCATGCCGTCATAACCGCCCACCGCCATGAAGTTCGGGCGCAGGCCGTTGTTGGCCTTGCCAAAGGCCTCGACGAACTTCTTGTTCAGCGGCGAGTTGTGCGAAGCCGAGTAGTGGTGCGAGGTGACCACACCGTTGGCCACCTCACCCATGCCGTTCAAGATGTCGTCGTCGGTGATGTCCCCGGTGCCGATCAGTTTGATGCCGGCCTTGTCCAGGCCGCGCTCGGCGAACTGCTTCATCAGAGGGGCGCCGATGCCCGAGGGCACGAAGACATACACCGCGTCGGGTTTGAGGTCGCGCACTTTTTGCAGGAAAGGGGCAAAGTCGGGGTTGCGCATGGGCACGCGCAGGCTGTCGAGCACCTGGCCGCCGTTGAAGATCAGGCGGTCCTTGAAGTATTTCTCGGCGTCGATGCCCGGGCCGTAATCGGACACCAGGGTCACGACCTTTTTGATGCCGTTGTTGGGCGCCCAGTCGGCGATCGCCACGGCCGCTTGCGGCAGCGTGAAGCTGGTGCGCACGATGAAGGGCGAGGCTTCGGTGATGCTCGACGTGGCGGCGGCCATCACCACCAGCGGCGTCTTCGATTGCGTGGCGATCGGCGCGGTGGCCAGGGCCAGCGGCGTCAGGCCGAAGCCGGCCAGCACGCTGACCTTGTCGTTGACCACCAGTTCCTGCGCGATGCGCTTGGTCACGTCGGGCGCGCTGGTGTCGTCCTTGACGATCAGCTCGACCTTCTTGCCCGCCACGGTGTCGCCGTTTTGCGCCATGTACAGGCGGGCGGCGGCTTCGATCTGCTTGCCGGTGGAGGCAAACGGCCCGGTCATGGGCAGGATCAGGCCGATCTTGAACTTGTCCTGCGCCATCGCGCTGGTGGCGCTCAGGGCCAGGGTGGCGCAGGCCACGGCGGCGAGGAATTGGCGTTTTTGCATGGGGAGGTCTCCTGGTTGAAATTCAGTTGGGGCGGATCAGTTGCACACCGGGCAGGTCAAAGCCACCGGGCTGGCGCAGCGCCACCTGCATGTTGTGCTGCGCGATGCGCGAATGCTCGCGCATCAGGGCTTCGGCGCGGCCCGCCTGGCGGCTTTCAATGGCGTCCAGCACCTGGCGGTGCTGGTGTTGCGCGACCACCAGCAGGTCGCGCGCGGGTGCGCTGTTGGCGTTGCTCACCTGCACGCCGACAAAGCCCGAGGGCGAGGCAAAAGGCAGGCTGCCCGCACGCTCGATCTCGCGCGCCAGCACACCGCTGCCGGGCATGGCCGCGAGCAAGCGGTGGAATTCGGCGTTGAGCCGCACGTACTCGGAAAACATCTCTTCGCTCAGCGACGGGTCGAGCAGCACGCGGTCGATCTGGTCCAGGCACCCGCGCGCTTGCGCCAGCGTGCGCGTGGCCACACCACGCTCGGCAGCCAGGCGTGCGGCCAGGCCCTCGAGCGTGCCCCGCAACTCGATCGCGTCGGCCACATCGCGTTCGGAAAAGGTGCGCACCGCGTAGCCGCCCGAAGGCAGGGCCTCGAGCAAGCCTTCTTGCTCCAGGCGCATCAAGGCGGCGCGGATGGGGGTGCGGGAGACGCCCAGCAAATCGACCAGGGCGAGCTCGGCGATGCGGGCACCGGCGGCCAAGGTCCCGGTCAGGATCAATTCGCGCAGGCGCTGCTGGGCCTTGATGGCCTGAGAACCGGCTTCCTCACCGGAGGCGGGCAGTTCACGGGGGAACTTCTGCGCTGACGACATGATGTGCATCAAAGACGAATTGGCGCGCATTGTATACATGCGCAAGCCAATTGGGCTTTTTTTGCACAAAATACAGGCAAACCCTTGGATTCATGTATCCAAAGTCGCCTGAAAGCGCCCATGCCCCAGCAGGGGCATGGGCGCGCAGGCCTTCAGTCGGCGGCGATCAGCAAAGCCGCGCCCATGGCCGCGGCCCCGCCCGGGAGGGCCCAGCGGCTGGGCTGCTCGGTGGGCTGGTCGGTGGTGACCGGCTCTTGGTCCTGACCGAACTTGGGGCGGCGCGCGTCCAGCACGCGGTGCGTGATGAACTCGGCCTGCAGCTTGCGGGTCTGATCGACCAAGGCCCCCTTGGCGATGCGCCACTGCACGCGATCGCCCGAGCCCTCGAGCAGGGGCTTGACCTTGTGCAGCACCTCCTGGGTCCACTTTTGGCGCCAGGCCTCGCGCGAGGCCTGGTTGACCCAACGCCCGATGTGGCGGGTCAGGCGGGGGGGACAGGCCAGCAACACCCATTGCGTGGGCTGGCCCTGGTTTTTCATGGGCGTGAGGATCTTCAGCGCGTACTCGGGATCGTCGATGACCACAATGATGCTGTCCATGGCACTCTCTCCTTCGGGTAAAAAAACGAACGGGATTCCATCCACAGGGCCTGGGCTCAGGCTTGCGAGGTGGTTTCGCGGGACTCTTGCGCCTTGCGCGTCGTCCACCAACCCAGCCCCAGCACACCGGCGATCGCCAGCACATAGGTGCCCTGACGGGCCAGCGCGTGCCAGCCGCCTTCGGGGTCAAACAGCGGGTCCAGCAGGGGTTCGCCCACGATCATCTTGGCCGCGGTGTAGGCCAGCACACCGGCGCCCAGGGTGATGATGATCGGGAAGCGCTCGACCAGCTTGAGCACCACCGAGCTGCCGAACACCACAATCGGCACGCTCACCAGCAGGCCGATCACCACCAAAGCCATCGAGCCGTGGGCGGCGCCAGCCACCCCGAGCACGTTGTCCACACCCATCAGGGCGTCGGCCACGATGATGACCTTCATGGCGCCCCAGAAGGTGGTGGCCACAGGGCCGGCATGTTCATCGCCGGAGGTGTCGGCCAAGAGGCGGAAAGCGATCCAGAGCAAGCCCAGACCACCCACCAGCATGAGCCCCGGGATCTGCAGCAGCCAGACCACGCCCACCGTCATGAGAGAACGCACCGCGATGGCCCCGACAGTGCCCCAGACGATGGCCTTCTTTTGCAGATGCGGCGGCAGGTTGCGGGCCGCCAGGGCGATCACGATCGCGTTGTCGCCGGCGAGCACGAGGTCAATCAAAACAATGGCCAGCAGCGCCGACCACCACGGTGCAGAAAACAGTTCCATCACAACTCCAGGTTGACTTTCAAAGCACCCGGACGTGCACACCGTGGCTTCGCGCGGACGCGCAAACGCTTCGATGTGACCGCACCGGGTCACGCATCGAAGGTCTTGCTCAGCTTGAAGTCATCAAGTTATGGCCCAGCAGACCGGAAGTTTTATCTTCGTCGTGACGATCTGCTGACACGCGAACCGAGCGCCTTTGGCGCCTCCCCTGCAACGGTTCGCGAGGGAGCTACTCCCCTTCAGGAGGTGGACTGTACCGCGCCCTGCCCCCGAACAGCCTCGGGATAACGCGGTTTTTGCTGCGGAAATCCGGAAGCTTGGTTCAGCTTTTCCTTGGGGGAGCCGCGTTGGGGCACGCGGCAGGGCCTGTCAGCGGGGCCGCATCAGGCCGAGTGCCACGCCACCGCAGACGGTGAAAGCGGTCATCAACAGCCCCAGGTTGACCGTGCCTTGGTGGCTGACGAGGCCGACCGCATAGCCGCCCACCGCGCCCATCAGCTGCTGCAGCAAACCGGCCACCGCCGCCGCCGAACCGGCCAGGGCCGGGATCACCCCCACCGTGCCGGCCAGCGCCGGCGGGTTGAGCAGGCCATGGCCCAGCCCCAGGAGCAGCATCGGCAATGCAAAAGCCAGCGGGCTGTGCCAACCGCCCCAGCCCAGGGCAAGCAGCCCCGCCAGCCCCGCCAGCGCGGCCCACAGGCCCAGGCGCATCACGCGCAGCTCGCCCATGCGGCGAATCCAATGGCTGGTCAGGTAGTTGCCCAAGATGTAGGACATGGGCACGGCCATGATGTACCAGCCAATGTGCGCCGGCCCCACCCCATAGCTGCCCAACACGATGGGCGCACCCGACAAAAAAGCATAGAAGGTGGCCGTGCTGGTGCCCAGCACCAGCACATACAGCCAAAAGCGCCCCTCGCGCGAGAGCCGCAGGTAGGCCTTGCCCATGTCGACCAGCCAGTGGTCATCGCGCACGGCTGCGGGCTTGCTCGCCGGCAGGCCGCGCCAGGCCGCGACCAGCAAAAACAGCGCGAGCACCGCCATCAGCACAAAATTGGCCTGCCAACCCACATGCACATGCAACTGTCCACCGATCAGGGTGGCCACGGGCGGGCACAGGCCCAGGCTCATGCCGATGAAGGCCATCACGCGCGTGCGCTCGGCCCCTTGAAACAGGTCTTGCACCGAAGAGCGCCCCACCACCATGCCCGCCGCACTGCCTGCCCCTTGCAGCGCACGCGCCAGGATCAGGGCCTCCAGGCTCGGCGCCAGCGCCGCCAGCACCGAGCCCAGCACCGCCAAGGACAAGCCCGCCATCAGCACCACGCGCCGGCCATGGCGGTCGGACAAGGGACCGTAGAGCAATTGCAGCGCCCCGTAGCACACCACGTAGGCGCTGAAACTCAGCTGCACCGCCGCCTGGCTGCTGCCAAAACGCTCACCCCAGGTTTGCATCGAGGGCAGGCAGATCGTCATGGCCAGAAGACCAAAGCAAATTTGGGCCAGCAGGTTGGCGATCAGCAGCCGGTGCGAGGCCGCCCGTGCGGGACGATGGGGCATGGGAAGGAAAACGGTGAAGCCGAGAGTCCCGGCAATACGCGCCAGGCGATGGGTGGGACGCAGTTTAAACTGAGGCCAAGGGCATGGCTTGCAGCGCCTGGCCCACACACGATCGCCATGTCCGAAGACTTCCAGCTCTATATCCCGCCCTCTTTCATGGCCTTGTACGTGCCGCCTGGCAAGACCAAGCCCACACTCGGGCAGCGCGAGATGGCCGCGCGCCACGAGCTGTGCGAAGACATGGCGCAACTGCTGACCGAACAAGCGGCCAACCAGCAGTTTCAGCTGGGCATCACCGAAGACCTGGCACTCGAGCGCTGCCTGCAAGGCCTGCTGGCCAGCCCCGAGGTCATGAACGAGGCCGAAGCACGCTGGGTGGTGTGCCGTCTCGCCGAGCTGTTGCACTGGCCGATGCCCGAGTGGGCACAGAGCTAGACGCCTGCTCCAGACGCACCGAACGCGCGCGCCTTGAGCAAGGCCAATTGGTCGCGCGCCTGCGCGGCTTTCTCGAATTCGAGGTTGCGCGCGTGTTCCATCATCTGCTTTTCGAGCTGCTTGATGGCCTTGGCGATGTCTTTCTCGCTCATGTCCTCGACCTTGGCTTTTTGCAGCGCGGCCTGTGCCAAACGCTCGGCTTCTTGGCCTGACTTTTCGCTGTAGACGCCATCGATCAGGTCACGCACCTGCTTGATGATGGTGCGCGGCGTGATGCCATGCGCCGTGTTGTGGGCGATCTGCTTGTCGCGGCGGCGTTGCGTCTCGTCCATGGCTTTTTTCATGGACTTGGTGACCACGTCGGCGTACAGGATGGCCTTGCCGCTGGCGTTGCGCGCGGCGCGGCCGATGGTCTGGATCAGGCTGCGCTCGGCGCGCAAAAAGCCCTCCTTGTCGGCATCCAGAATCGCCACCAGCGAGACCTCGGGAATGTCCAGGCCCTCGCGCAGCAGGTTGATGCCCACCAACACATCGAAAGCACCCAGGCGCAGGTCGCGGATGATCTCGACGCGCTCCACCGTGTCGACATCGCTGTGCAAATAGCGCACCTTGACGCCGTTGTCGCTCAGGTAATCGGTCAGCTGCTCGGCCATGCGCTTGGTGAGCGTGGTGATCAGCACCCGCTC
>JBDLTR010000145.1:0-3630 GCA_039805705.1 Pseudomonadota bacterium | reverse complement strand
GGGGTTGCGGTCCATCAGGGCCTTGAGCGGCACGGCGCCCAGGTCGTCGGTGCGCACGCCCGAGAGCGCGCCACCGTAGCGGCCGAAGGGGGTGCGGATGGCGTCGCAAATGAAGGCTTGGTTCATGGCAGGTCTCCTGGAGATCGGTGAGTCATCAGTGGGCAGGCTGGATCGGCAGGCCGATCAGCTGTTCGAGTTCGGCGTGGCTCAGACCATCGACCAGGTCGATGAGCTGCAGGCCTTGGGGGGTGCAGGCCAGGGTGGCCAGATCGGTGTAGATGCGTTTGACGCAGGCCAGGCCGGTGAGCGGGTAGCTGCACTCACGCACCACCTTGCTCTGGCCCTGCTTGGTCAGCAGGTCCATCATCACCCAGGTCTGCTTGGCGCCCACGGCCAGGTCCATGGCGCCGCCCACGGCCGGAATGGCGCCGGCTTCGCCGGTGCTCCAGTTGGCGAGGTCGCCGGTGGCCGAGACCTGAAAAGCGCCCAGCACGCTGATGTCGAGGTGGCCGCCGCGCATCATGGCGAAGCTGTCGGCGTGGTGGAAGAAGCTGCCGCCCGGCAGCAGCGTCACCGGCTGTTTGCCGGCATTGGTCAGGTCGTAATCTTCTTCGCCTGCGGCGGGGGCGGGGCCCATGCCCAGGATGCCGTTTTCGCTGTGGAGCACGATCTCGCGGCCGGCAGGGATGTGGTTGGCCACAAGGGTCGGCATGCCAATGCCCAGGTTGACGTAGGCTCCGTCAAACATGTCTTGGGCCACGCGCTGGGCCAGGGCTTCTTTGCTGCGTCGTTGGTAGCTGCTCATGGGGGTTCTCCTGTCAGGCCGTGGCTTTGAAGCCGCCCGCCTGGGTGGCGACGTGCGCGATGCGCACCACGCGCGAGACGTGGATGCCCGGCGTCACGATGCTTTCGGGGTCGAGTTCGCCGAGTTCGGCGATGCGGTGCACCGTGGCCACGGTGCAGCGTGCGGCGGTGGCCATGACCGGGCCGAAGTTGCGCGCCGCTTTGCGGTAGGTGAGGTTGCCCCAGCGGTCGCCAGCTTCGGCTTTGATCAAAGCCACATCGCCGTGGATCGGCATCTCGAGCACATAGGGGCGCCCGTTGATCACGCGCGTTTCCTTGGGGCTGCCGTCGGCGTTTTTGGCCAGCTCGGTGCCGTAACCGGTGGGCGTGAAGAAAGCGCCGACGCCGGCGCCAGCCGCGCGCAAGCGTTCGGCCAGGTTGCCTTGCGGCACCAGCTCGAGTTCGATCTTGCCGCTGCGGTAGAGCCCGTCGAAAACCCAGGAATCGGTTTGGCGCGGGAAGCTGCAAATGATCTTGCGCACGCGCCCGGCTTTGAGCAAAGCGGCCAGACCCGCGTCACCGTTGCCCGCGTTGTTGTTGACCACGGTGAGCTCACGCGCACCTTGCGCGATCAGGCCGTCGATGAGTTCGCTGGGGATGCCCGCCGTGCCGAAACCGCCAATCAGCACGGTGGCGCCATCGGGCACGTCGGCCAGGGCCTCGGCCACAGAAGAAACGATTTTGTTGATCATGAGGGGAGGAGGTTGGAGGGTTCAGATTGTTCGTATATCGAACATTTGTTCGTATAATGAATTTTCGAAAATTATAGGCACAAACCATGGCCACACTTTCGCCCGATACCGCCGAGGCTTTGCAACCTGGCGACAGCTATGTGCGTTCGTTTGCGCGCGGGCTGGAGGTCATCCGCTCGTTCAGCCAGCAGGCGCCCGCACAGACCTTGAGCGAAGTGGCGCAGCGCACCGGGCTGACGCGCGCGGGCGCCCGGCGCATCCTGCTGACCTTGCAGACCCTGGGTTATGTGGACAGCGACGGGCGGCAGTTCCGGCTGACGCCGCGCATCCTCGACCTGGGCTTTGCCTACCTCTCGTCCATGCCGTTTTGGAGCCTGGCCGAGCCGGAGATGGAGTCGCTGGTGGACGAGCTCGGCGAATCGTGTTCGGCCGCCGTGCTTGAAGGCACCGATGTGGTCTATGTGCTGCGCGTGCACACCCACAAGATCATGCGGACCTCGCTCGGCGTGGGCTCGCGCTTGCCGGCGTACTGCACCGCGCTGGGCCGGGTCTTGCTGGCCGGGCTGGACGACGAGGCCTTGCACCAGCGTTTGCAGCAATCCCACATCCAGCGCCACACCGAGCACACGGTCACCGATGTCCCGGCTTTGGCGGCCTGCATCGCGCAGGTGCGCGTGCAAGGCTGGAGCCTGGTCAACCAGGAGCTGGAAGAAGGCCTGATCTCGGTGGCAGCGCCGATCCTCAACCGCAGCGGGCGTGTGGTGGCCGCCATCAACATCAGCGGCCAGGTCAACCGCACCGATGTGCAGGCGATGCAAGCGCGTTTCTTGCCCGCCCTGCTGCAACGCGCACGCCACATTGCTGCGCGCATGGGCTGAAAAACGCACTGACAAAACGCAAGCCAAAGCGGCACGCTCACGGCCACAATGAAACCAAACGAGAGAAATCGGCCATGCACACCCCCTCTTCAGCCACCACACCGGTGCCCCAGCGCCAAGTCGTTGACGCCTGGACGCGGACCCTGCACGCGCTGATCGCCCTCAGCTTTGGCCTGGCCTACATCAGCTCTGAGCTGGAAGGCTGGCGATGGGTGCACGCAACCCTGGGGTACACCTTGGCGGGGGCCTTGCTGGTGCGTGTGCTGTGGGGCCTGTGGGGGCCCAGGCGGGTGCGGCTGCAGGCGCTCGGCGCGCGCTTGGGCGACCTGGCGCACCTGCACGAGATGGTCCAAGACTGGGCCTGGGTGCGCATGCTCAAGCTCATCGTCTCGGTCTCGGTGGTGGCGGTGCTCGTGGTGGCGGCGCCCGTGCTGGCGTCGGGCTATGTGCGTTACCTGGGCTGGCTCGGTCCATGGACCGAGGAAGTCCACGAGGTCTTGGCCAACACCATGTTGTTCGCTGTGCTGGGCCACATCGGCGCCGTTGCGGTGTTGACCCTCTTCAAGCAGGGACAGTTGCGCCCGATGTGGCGTGGCCGCGTCGAGGGCCCGGGGCCCGACCTGGTCAAGCACAACCTGGTGGGGCTGGCGGTGGTGTCGGTGCTCTTGGTGGCCTGCTTCTGGGCCTGGCAAACACACGCCTACGTGCAAGACCCCCAATTCACGCAGCCCACGCCTTGGCTGCACCCTGTTGGGGGTTACGACGAAGAGCGGGACGATTGAGCGCCGCTCACAAGCCGGCCCACACGCCCGCGGCCGCGCCTGCCACCATGGCCAACAAGCCGCTGCCCAGCGCCAGGCCGTAACGCCATCCACCGCTGGCCGTGGCCAGCGTGGTTTTGGCCAGCGCGCTGGAGGCCAGCACCGCCACCAGCGCCCAATTCGCCAGACCTGGGGCCATCTCGCCGGACTGCATCAGCTGCGCGATGCTGGCGGCCGCCGCGTGCACCTCGGCCCAGGCCACACACAGGGCGGCCACCAGCACACCCACATCGCCCCACAGGTGCTGCAAGCCCCTGGCCAGCAAAGACATCAGCGCGATGATGCCGGCGATGGCCAAGGCGTGCGTGAGTTTGAACGCGCGGCCTGCGGCCGCCTCCACCCCATCGCGGTCGATGCGCCGCAAAGCGGCCAGTGCCACCAGGGTCAAAGCCAGGC
>JBDLTR010000144.1:0-27994 GCA_039805705.1 Pseudomonadota bacterium | reverse complement strand
CGCGCGCAAGGTGGAGTCGACAAACCGCTCGGCCTCGCGCCGCTCGGCGGTGTAGCTTTGCACCACCGGGATGGCGTTGAGCACCTCGCCGGCCAGGGCGCTGGCGTCGGCCACGCGGTCCTGGCTGGCGCGCGAGAGGCGGCGCACCCTGCGCCCCAGCGTCACGGCCGGCAACACCACGATGACCAGCACGGCCAGCACCTGCAGCATCAGCATCGGGTTGGTCCACACCAGCATCACCATGGCGCCGGTGCCCATCACCAGGTTGCGCAAGCCCATCGACAGCGACGAGCCCACCACGGTCTGCACCAGCGTGGTGTCGTTCGTCAGGCGCGAGAGCACTTCGCCCGACTGGGTGGTTTCAAAAAACGCAGGGCTTTGCTGCAGCACATGGCCGTACACCGCGTTGCGCACATCGGTGGTGATGCGCTCACCGAGCCAGCTCACCGTGTAGTAGCGCGCCGCCGAAAACACCGCCAGCGCCACCGCCACACCAAACAGGCGCAAAAAACCGGTGGCCAGCTCGGCATCGCTGGCGCTGCTGGCCAGGCCATCGTCGATCAGCCGCTTGAGCGCCCACGGGAAAGCCAGCGTGGCCCCCGCGGCAAGCACCAAAAAAACGCCCGCCAAGGCCAGCGGCAGCCGGTAGGGGGTCAAAAACGGGCGCAAGCCGGTCAGGGAGAGGGGGGAAGCCATGGGCGCAAGCATAGCGGCATTGCGCCGCGCCCAAAAAGAGAAAGGCAAGGACCGGCCGGTCCTTGCCCTGGGTGGCGTGCCAGCGGTGGCTGGCCCGTCGGGGTTCAGTCGAGCTTGAGTTTGGCGTCGCTGATGATCTTGCCCCAGATCTGGGTTTCCTTCTGGATGTATTGGGCAAAGTCGTCGGGCTTGATGTCAAAGCGGTTGTAGCCCAGCGCCTTGTAGCGCTCGGTCAGCTCGGGCGTGGCCATGGCGTCGGTGACGTCGGCAGCGATCTTCTCGCGCAGCGCTTTGGGCGTGCCTTTGGGGGCGAAGAGCGCAAACCAGGCGTTCGCGACGAACTCTTTGGCGTTGGCCGAAGCCGCCACACCCGGTGCAGACGCGTAGTACGGCGAGGCCTGGGGGGCCGCGACCGCGATGAAACGCACTTTGCCGGCTTTCTCCATGGGGCCCGCGCTGGCCATGCTGCCCAGCGCCCACTGCACTTCGCCGGTGGCCACCGAGGCGAAGAGTTGCGGCATTTCCTTGTAGGGCACGTGCTGCATCTTGGTGCCGGTGGTCGACTGCAGGCGCAGCGCGCCCAGGTGGCCCGGGCTGCCCTGGCCCCAGGAGCCGTAGTTCAGGCCATCGGGTTTGGCGCGCGCAGCGGCCACGATGTCGTCGATCGATTTGTAGGGGCTGTCCTTGCCGACCACGACGAAAAAGTCGGTCTGCAAGGTCGGGCGGATCGGGTCGAAATCCTTTTGCGGGTCGTAGGGCAGCTTGCTGTAGAGGTGCACATTGCTGGTCAGCATGGTGCTGTCCAGGTGGATCAGCTCATGGCCATCGGCCGCCACCCCGCGAAACGCGTTGTAGGCCACGACCCCGTTGCCACCCGGGCGGTTGTCCACCACCACCGACTGGCCCCACTTCTTGGCCAGTTGCTCGGCGATCAGGCGCAGCGACACGTCGGGTCCACTGCCGGCCGAGGCGGCGGTGACGATGCGAACGGGCTTGGCCGGCCAGGTCTGGGCCAACGCGCTGGTGGTGGCCGCCAAGGCCAAACCCAGGATCGCCAAGCCGGCCGCTGCTTGACGGCGTGTGAACTGTGAGGGGGTCATGCACATGTCTCCTTGTTGATGGGATGCATGCACAGAATCTAACCGGGGACGCCCTAAGAGACGATCAGGGTTTGCGTGGCAAATTTTCTAAATCGGTTGAGGAATGATTCAGCAGAATTTGACAATGGCCGGGCCGGGTCCGACAGCGCCACCACCTCGCGCGTGACCTGCGGGTTGCGCAGCGGGCGTGCCACCACGCCCTGCACACCGGTCTGCACCAGGCTGTAGGCCGGCAGCACCGAAACGCCCAGGCCGGCGCAAATCAGGCCAATGGCGGTGTTGATGTTGGACACTTCGTATTCGGGCCGCAGCTGCCCGGCCCAGCGCTGCATCGGCTTGTCGATCAGGTCACGCAGGCCGGTGCCCACACGCAAGAGGATCAGCGGGAATTCGCCCAGATCGCCCCACTCCACCGCCTCGCTGGCGGCCAGGGTGTGCTGCTCCGGGCAGACCACGCACAGGCTGTCCTGAAAAATCACCTCGGACTTCAGGCCTTGCAGGTCCTGGGCCGAGGTGCAGATGCCCATGTCCGCCTGGCCGGCCTTGACGGTTTCGGCGACCGCCGCCACCGGCACATCGAGCAGCTCGATGCGCACGCCCGGAAACTCGCCCTTGAAGGTGGCCATGACGCCAGGCATCAGGCTGGAAGCCAGCAGCGGCGAGGTGGCGATGCGCAGCGACTCGCCTTGCTGCAGGTAATTCAGTTGCAGCTGGCGCACTGTGGCGTCGAGCTGCTCGAGCGTGCGCTGCGCCGTGGGCAAAAACGCGCTGCCGGCTTCGGTCAGCAAGACTTTGCGGGTGGTGCGCTCAAACAGGCGCAGGCCCAGCTCTTCTTCGAGACTTCTGACCAGCATGGACAAGGCGGAGGGTGTGAGGAAGAGTTTTTGTGCGGCCCGGGTCATGCTTTGTTCCTGGGCGACAAAGCAAAACGCGCGCAGTTGGCGAAGGGTCAGGTGCGGTGTGGACATCCGCTCGATTGTCAAACATCGCTGATGATTTGATCAAGATTTTTCGATTGTGTGCAGCCTTGTTCCAAGGTCCAATCACCGCTCACATTGAACGCACACGTGCCTATGCTTGACCCGACCCCGCCCAACGCCACCTTGCGCCGCGAAGACGCGGCCTTGCTGAGCGGGCGCGGCTGTTTCGTGCACGATGTGCAGCTGCCTGATCTGGCGCATGTGGTGTTCGTGCGCAGCAGCCAGGCCCATGGCCGCGTGCGGCGCCTGGACACCGAGGCCGCACAGCGCTGGCCGGGCGTGTTGGCCGTCTTCACCGGGCAAGACCTGGGCGCGGCCTGCATGCCGGCCATCAACCCCCTGTTGCCCGTGCCCGACGATCTGCGCTTTGGCCTGATGGCGCAGCACGAAGTGGCCCACGCCGGCCAGGCGGTCGCCATGGTGGTGGCCAGCAGCCTGGCGACCGCCCGCGCGGCCGCAGAAGCGGTGCTGGTGGAGATCGAGGCGCAAGACAGCATCGGCGATGGTGCCGGCGCACCCGCGGTGACGCAGGTGGCCTTCAGCGCGGGGGAATGGCCCGCCCAAGCCGCCAGCGTGGCCGAGGCCCGCATTGCCTGCCCGCGCGTGGTGGCCATGAGCATGGAGCCGCGTGCCCTGGTGGCGCAGGTGGACAGCGCGGCCCGCAAGCTGACCGTCTGGAGCGGCTCGCAAGCGCCCTCGCGTGTGCAGGCCGACGTTGCGGCCCTGCTCGCGCTCACGCCCCAGCAGGTGCACGTCATCACACCGAATGTGGGCGGCGCTTTTGGCGCCAAATCCTCGGTCTACCCCGAAGAGCTGTTGGTCTGCTGGGCCGCCTGGCGCCTGCAGCGCCACCTGCGCTGGGCCAGCACCCGTTCCGAAGAATTCGCCAGCGCCATGCACGGCCGCGGCGGCCGCCTCAGTGGCCACTTGCACTGCGACCGCGACGGGCAGATGCTGGCCCTGCAAGCCGACCTGGACTTCGCGCTGGGCGCCTGGATGCCGTTCTCGGCGGTGGTGCCACTGCGCAACGCGGCGCGCATCCTGCCAGGCCCCTACAGGGTCACGGCGCTGCAGGTGCAAGGCCAGGCCAGCCTGAGCCACGCGGCGCCCGTGAACATTTACCGTGGCGCCGGCCGCCCCGAAGCCGCGCTGCTGATGGAAACGCTGGTGGAGAAGGCCGCGCGGCAACTGGGCATGGACCCGGTGCAGCTGCGCCTGCGCAACCTGATCGGTGCCGACGCCATGCCTTATGAGACGCCGACCGGCGAAGTGCTCGATTCGGGCGACTACGCCGGCCTGCTGCAGCAAGCCTGCACACAGTTCGACTACGCGCACGAGCGCGCCCAGCAAGCGCAGCGGCGCGCGCAAGGCGAATGCGTGGGCATTGGTCTGGCGCTGTACATCGAGCCTTGCGGCAAAGGCTGGGAAAGCGCCCGCGTGACGCTGCAGGCCAACGGCCGCGTGGAAGTGGCCAGCGGCTCGCCCGCACAAGGCCAGGGCCACCTCACGACCTTTGCGCGCATCGCCGCCCAGGCGCTGGGCGTGGCCGAAGACCAGGTCGATGTGCTGTGCGGCGACACCGCCACCTGCCCCACCGGCGTGGGCGCCTTGGCCAGCCGCAGCGTGGCGATCGGCGGCAGCGCCATCGCCCAGGCCTGCCAGCAGGCCCAAAGCCGGCGTGAGGCCGGAGAGCCTTTGCCCATCGTGGTCGAGACCCGCTACGAATCGGCCGAAACCTGGAGCAGCGGCTGTGTCGCGGTGCGCATGGCCATCGACACCGAGACCGGCCACCCGCGCATCGAGAAAGTGCTGTGGGTCGACGACGCCGGCCGCATCATCCACCCCGAACTCGCGCACGGCCAGCTGGTCGGTGGCTTTGCCCAAGGCTTTGGCCAGGCCCTGCTCGAAGAAATCGTTTACGACCGCGCCGGCCAGTTGCTGACCGGCTCGCTGATGGACTACGCCGTGCCCCGCGCCGCCGACCTGCCCGAGCTGCACATCGAAAGCCGTTGCACGCCCAGCACCACCAACTTGCTGGGCAGCAAAGGCGTGGGCGAAGCCGGCTGCATCGGTGTGCCGGCCGCCATCATGAACGCGGCCCGCGACGCCCTGGCGCCCCTGGCCGGCGAAGTGCAGCTCGACTTTCCCTTGCGGCCGCAGCGCCTGTGGCAACTGCTGCAAACGGCCACGCCCCCCCTTTCTTAACCGAGGACTCCCCCATGCAATACAAAAAATCCGACGCCAAAGCCTATGCCAAGGAACATTTCCGCGGTGTCTGGGCCGCCAACCTCACGCCCTTCGACGCCGACCTGCGCTTTGACGAGCGGGCCTACCAGGACAACCTCAAGCACTGGCTGGAGACGCTGCAACTCGGTGGCCTGTTCATCGCCGGCAAGCAGGGCGAGTTTTTCTCGATGTCGATCCCTGAGCGCAAGCGCCTGATGGCCCTGGCCGTCGAAGCCGCCAGCAACGCCGGCCACCGCGGTGGCATCGGCAAGGCCGGCATCGTGACCTCGTGCTCGGACACCAACCTCGACGTGGTGCTGGAGCTGGCGCGCTATTCGCAGGACATCGGCGCCGACTACGTGATCGTGCACAGCCCGGTGCTGCACTTTGGTGCCGACACCGAAGAGACGATTTACGAGTACTACCGCTACCTCTCAGAGCAGCTGGACATCGGCATCGCCATGTGGAACCACCCCGATTGCGGCTACAGCATGACGCCCGAGCTGTGCAACCGCATCGCCGACCTGCCCAACATCGTCGCCATCAAGTACAGCGCCGACCGCGAAAAGTACAAGCGCCTGACCGAGCTGGCGGGCCACAAGATCCAGGTCAGCAACCCTTCCGAGGAAGACTGGCTCGACAACATCATCGAGCTGGGCTGGAACCTGTACCTGTGCTCGACCCCGCCGTTTTTGCTGCAGACCGCGGTGGACCAGCGCGTCAACGAATACACCCGCCTGGCCTTTGCCGGCAAACACGCCGAAGCGCGCCAGGTGCGCGACAGCCTGCAACCGGTGCGCGACGCTTTCCAGGCCTCCAAGCCCAAGGGCAAGCCCCAAGCGCACGCCAAGGTGTGGCAAGAGCTGCTGGGCCAGCACGGCGGCCCGGTGCGCCGCCCGCTGATCCCGATGACCGCACAGGAAATCGAAAAAACCCGCGAGTGCTTCGCGCGCTCGGGCCTCAAGCTCAAGTGATGACCATGGACGGCGGCGCCATCACCGTCAACGGCCAAACGCACCTGCTCGACCCCAGCCGCGGTTTGCGGCTGGTCGATCTGCTGCGCGAAGAGCTGGGTCTGCGCGGCACCCACGAAGGCTGTGACACGGCGCAGTGCGGCGCGTGCACGGTCAATGTGGACGGGCGCGCCGTCAAATCCTGCAATGTGCTGGCCGCGCAAATGGCGGGCAAGTCCATCCGCACCATCGAGTCGGTGGCCGCGCCCGATGGGCAGTTGCACACCATCCAGCGCGCCTTCAGCGCGCACCACGCGCTGCAATGCGGCTACTGCACCTCGGGTTTTGTCATGCGCACCCTGGCCATGGTGCAAGAAGACGTGCCGGCCGAAGCCGCGGCGGTGCGCCAGGCCCTGGGCGGCAACCTGTGCCGCTGCACCGGCTATGAAGGCATCGTCAACGCCGTTGTGGCCAGCCTGCGCGCCTTGCGCGGCGCGCCCGCCCAAACATGAACACGGCCCCACACTACCTGCGCGCCCGCTCGCTGCCAGAAGCCACTGGCTGGCTCGCCCAACACCCAGAGGCGCGCGTGCTGGCCGGGGGCCAGAGCCTCTTGCCCGCGCTGCGCCTGGGCCTGGGCGCGGCCTCGCACCTGATCGATCTGCAAGACCTGCAGCCGCTGCATGCGCTGGTGGTGCGCGGCGATGCGCTGTTCATCGGCGCGCTGTGCACACACGCGCAGGTGGCGCGCTCGGCGCTGGTGCAGGCGCAACAACCCTGGCTGGCGCAGATGGCCGCGCACATCGCCGATCCGCAGGTGCGCGAGATGGGCACCATCGGCGGCTCGCTGGCCAACGCCGATCCGGCCGCCTGCTGGCCGGCAGCGGTGCTGGCGGCCAATGCCGTGGTCGAGACCACACAGCGCCGACTGCCGGCCGACGCCTTTTTCAAAGGCCTCTTCAGCACGGCACTCGCACGCGATGAGTTGATCGTCGGTGTGCACTTCCCGCGCGTCGAGCAGGCGGCTTACCAGAAGTTTGAACAAGCGGCCTCACGCTTTGCGCAACCGGGCGTGGCGGTGGTGCGCCATCCGGACGGCCTGGTGCGCGTGGCGGTCACCGGCCTGGGTCAGGGCGTGCTGCGCTGGGCCGAGGCCGAGCAGGCCCTGAGCGCGCGCTTTTCGCAAACCGCTTTGTCCAATACCGTGCTCAGCCCCAAGGTGGCCGAAGACGATGTGCACGCCTCGGCACGCTACAAGACCCACCTGGCCCAGGTGCTGTGCCGGCGCATCGTGGCGGCCCTCGCGGGCGAGCCCTACACCCGCTTGGGCGCGGGCCAGCCCCCGGCGCAGGCATCGGCTTCGGCGGTCGCAGCGCCGGCGACCAGCGGCCTCGCGGGGGAACGCACCCTCCAGGCGACAGCGCTGGCGCTGTGGCAGCTGGTGCTCGACCCGCAGGTGCTGCAGCGCTGCATCCCCGGCTGCGAGACCATCCAGCGGCACAGCGAGGAACGCTATGACGCTGTGGTGCAGGTCGGCCTGGGCCTGGTGTCGGCGCGCTTTCATTGCACAGTGGCGCTGCAACCCTTGCAGACGCCCAGCGCGCGCGAAGGCGGCCGCATGCGCCTGGTCGTCTCGGGCGACGCGGGCGCCTTGGGCCGCGGCGGCGCCCAAGCCACTTTCGCGCTGACACCGCAAGCCGATGGCGGCACCCTCTTGCAGTGGCAGGCCGAGCCCGTGCTCGAAGGCAAGCTGGCGCAAATCGGCCAGCGTTTTGTCTTTGCCGTGGCACGCCAGCTCAGCGAAGAATTCCTGGACCGTCTGCAGACCGTGGCCACGGGCCAGCCGCCCCCGCGCGCGCCTTGGCCCACACGCCTGCGTCAGCGGCTCCAACACATTTTGTCCATGCTCAACCCCTGGAGATCACCATGAGCACCACCCCTTCCCTCGAGGCCACGCGCTTTGGCGCGCCCATGAATTTCGATGGCTGGATCGATGCCCACCGCCACCGCTTGCAACCGCCGGTGGGCAACCAGCAGATCTGGCCCAGCGAGAGCCTGATCTGCACCGTGGTGGGCGGCCCCAACCAGCGCACCGATTTCCACGACGACCCGCTCGAAGAGTATTTCCACCAGACCCAGGGCAACGCGTCTTTGATCGTGCTGGACCGCGGCAAGTTCGAGCGCGTGCACCTCAAGCAGGGCGACATCTTTTTGCTGCCTGCGCACGTGCGCCACTCGCCCCAAAGGCCGGAACCCGGCAGCCTGTGCACCGTGATCGAGATCGCCCGGCCTGCGGGTATGCTGGACGCCTTCGAGTGGTATTGCGCCAACTGCGCGGGCCTGGTGCGGCGCATCGAGGTGCAGCTGAGCAGCATCGTCGAAGACCTGCCCAAGACCTACCAAAAGTTTTATGAATCTTCCGACGCTGAGCGCACCTGCCCGCATTGCGGCACCGTGCACCCCGGACGCGACTGGCAAAGCTGGCATGCGCTGGCCCATGAGAAATTCCCTGCGCTCCAATGAGCGCAACGTTGACCCTCGGGCTGTGAGCACCCCATGACCCCCAAAAACGTTGTCCTGATCGGATTCGGCGCGATTGGCTCGGCGGTGTTCGAGCGCATGGCCACGCACACGGGTGTGCGCATCGCGCAGGTGGTGGTGTCCGAACGCCAGCGCCAAGCCGTGCAGCAGCGCCTGGGCGCGCGCGCGCAGGTGCTCACCGAGGTGCCCGCAGAGGCCGCTCTGGTGCTCGAATGCGCGGGCCACGGCGCGCTCGAGCAGCACGTGTTGCCGGCGCTGGCGCGCGGCAGCGAATGCGCCATTTTGTCGATCGGCGCGCTGGCCATCGAAGGGCTGGCCGAACGCCTGGAGACGGCGGCGCGCCAAGGCGGCACACGGCTGCACCTGCTGGCAGGCGCCATCGGCGGCATCGATGCGATCGCGGCGGCACGCTTGGCCGGACTCGACGAGGTGCTCTACACCGGGCGCAAACCCCCTGCGGGCTGGAAAAACACCCCGGCCGAGCAGCTCGTGGACCTGGACAGCCTGCAAGCACCGGCCGTGATCCTGGAAGCCAGCGCACGCGAAGCGGCCCAGCTTTACCCCAAAAACGCCAACGTGGCGGCCACGCTGTCGCTGGCGGGTCTGGGCCTGGACCAGACCCGTGTGCGGCTGATCGCCGACCCCGGAGTGCGCGAGAACCTGCACGAGGTCGAGGTGCGTGGCGCTTTTGGCGAGATGAAGATCACCATGCGGGGCCGGGCGCTGGCCGACAACCCCAAGACCTCGGCGCTGACGGTGATGTCGGCACTGCGCTTTTTGCACAACCAGGCGGCGGCGCTGGTGATCTGAGCGCCCACCGTCCAGGCGCTGGCTGGCGCGGGAACCGCCTCGCGCTCAGTCCTTGAACTCGGCGATGTCGGGCTTGGCGCCCCAGACACAGAACGAGGAAGGGTGCATGGGGAACTGCCGGGGGCGGTAGGTCGTGGGGTCTTCGATGATCTTGCGGTCGCTGTTGGAGTACTCGTAGACCATGCCATCGGGGCCTTCAAAGTACACAAAGATGCCGCCCGAGGTGGCGTGCCGACCCGGCCCGAAGACCACCTTGATGCGGCGCTCCTGCAGGAAATACCAGGAGCGCATCACGTCGTCGAACTCTTGCACCTGGTAGTTGATGTGCTGGATGCCCTTGCGCGCGGCGGGAAACAGCGCCATCTGGTGGTGGCGCGGGTTCACGCGCATCAGCGGACAGGGCCCGATCCAGTCGCTGACCATGGCGTTGAAGTGCTGCAACCAGAACTGCTGGTCGCGCACCGGGTCGGTGGTGCACAAGCCCACATGGCCAAAGCCGGTGACGCCGGCATCGCGCGCCGGGAAATAGCGCCGCGGGGCATCGTGGGGGCGCGAGAGCAACTCGATGCGGTTGCCCGTCGGGTCCAAAAACCAGACAAAGCCGTGCACATGCCGATCGGCCGCTTCCTCGGGGCTGCCCATGCCGCAGGGCACGCCCTGCGCCTTCAGGTGCTCGAAAGCCGGCACCAGCGCGTCCCAGTGGCGCAGGTCAAAGCCCAGGATGTGCTCCGACGGGTCGCCCACGAAGTAACACAGGGTGTGGTGCCGGTGGTCGCTGCGCAAATACAGCCGGTCCGCGGTGCGCTCGACTTTTTCCAGCCCGAGGATCTGCGTGGCAAAGCGCTCGGCCGCGTCCAGGTCGCGGGTGCCGATGCGGGCGTAGTGGACGTCGCGCAACTCGATCATGTCGTCTCCATGTTTTTGAAGACGAGCATATCGGTGCACCCGCGTTCGAACAAGCCAAAAACTTTGAGCGCTTGTTCAATATTTCTGCAAAGCGCGGCCCTGGGCCGCCGCATCAGCTGCCCAGCAAGAGGTCGGCGGCTTTCTCGCCGATCATGATGGACGTGGCGTTGGTGTTGGACGCCGGCATGGTCGGCATGATCGACGAGTCCACCACCCGCAAGCCCTGCACGCCGCGCACACGCAGCTCGGGGTCGACCACGGCCATCTCGTCCTGGCCCATGCGGCAGGTGCCCACCGGGTGGAAGGAGGTGGCGGCCGATGTCTTCACATAGGCCAGCAATTCCTCGTCGCTCTGCGCCTCTTCACTGGGGCGGGTTTCGCGCAGCACAAAGCGCGCCAGTGGGCTTTGCGCGGCCACCTTGCGCGCCAGGCGCACCGAGGCGATGGCATCGAGCTGGTCTTCGGTGACGGCCAGGTAGCGCGGGTCGATGCTCGGATCGGCCATCGGGTCCGGGCTTTGCGCATGCACATGGCCGCGCGACAGCGGTCGCAGCTGGAAGCAGCCGATCGAAAAACCCGGGTAATCGTCCAGCATGGCGCCAGGGGTGCCGCCGGTGGTCATCTCGAAACGGGTGTTGCCGCTCAACTGGGCCAGCTGGATTTTCACGCTGGGGCGCTGGCGCCCCAGCGCCAGGTCGCGATCGGTTTTGGCCAAGGCGTGGATGGTGAAGGCCGGTGTGGCCATCAAGCCACGCCGCGTCAACAAGTAACGCAGGCCCAAGAGCGTTTGACGGACGGGGTGTCCCACCACCTGGTTCAGGCCCACACGCTGGCTCGCCTGGTAGGTCACGCGGGTTTGCACGTGGTCGATGAGGTTTTCGCCCACACCCGGCAAGTGGTGCACAGGGGTGATGCCCAGGCCCTGCAAACGATCGCCCTGGCCCACGCCCGAGAGTTCGAGCAGCTGCGGTGTTTTGACCGGCCCGGCCGACAAAATGACCTCGCGCTGGGCCAGCGCGCGCACGGGCTGGCCGTCGCGCCAATACTCGACCCCGATGGCACGGCGGCCCTCGAACAAGACTTTGGCCGCGATCGCTTCGGTCACCACATGCAGGTGCTCGGCGCGCGGGCCTTGCAGGTAAGCGGTGGCGGTGTCGCAACGCCGGCCATCGCGTGTGTTGAGCTGCAAATAACCCACCCCCTCGTAACGCGCGCCGTTGTAATCGGGGTTGGCGGGAATGCCGGCGGCCACACAGGCGTCGTGAAAAGCGTCGGACAAGGCATCGGGCATGTCGGCCAGGCTGCTGATGTGCACCGGCCCTTGGCGCCCACGGTAAGCCTCCTCGCCCAGTGCGGTGGTTTCCAAGCGCTTGAAATACGGCAGCACATCGGCGTAGCCCCAGCCGGCACAGCCCATGGCTTGCCAGTGGTCGTACTCTTGGGCCTCGCCGCGCACATAGATGGTGCCGTTGACACCGCTGCTGCCCCCCAGCATGCGCCCGCGCGGCCAATAGACCGACTGGCCGATCAGGCTGTCTTGCGCCTGGGTGCGGAACTGCCAGACATAGCGGGGGTCGCCCACCACCTTGGCGATGCCGATCGGCGCGCGGATCCAGAAGTCACGCTCGCGCGAGCTGCCGGCCTCCAGCAAGAGGACCCGCCCGCTTTGGCGCTGGGCCAAGCGCGCGGCCAGGGTGGCACCGGCCGAGCCGGCGCCGACCACGATGTAATCGTAGGTGTGTGAAGCGTTCATGCGGTTTCCTTGTGTCGGTGTTTGATCCAGGTTTTCAAGCCTGGCTGCCAAAACGGGGGCTCATGGGCCGGTGCCTCTGAAGACCGAAGCGAGCAAAAAAGCGCTGTTGCCGAGCAAGACCGTGTAGATGGCCCAGCTGAACACACGCTGGCTCAGGTGCAGGTACAGCCGCTTGCCGATGGCCACGCCGAGCAATGCCACCGGCAACAAGCCGGCGGTCAACCACCCGTCCTGCAAGGGATGCGCCGAAAAGTGCACCTGCAGCGCCAAAGCGAGGCTGTAGATGAAGGTGAAAAACGCCAGCACGGTGGCGCGTGCCGTGGCTTTGGGCATGTCGACGCCGGCGAAGTACACCAGCAAGGGCACACCGCCCATGCCCACCGCCGACGTCATGCCACCGGCCAGCAGACCACTCAAGGCATCGCGCCAAGGGCTGCGTGCGAACCGCAAACGCCAGGCCAACAGGCCCGTCAGCAGCAAGATGAGCAAAGCGATCGCGGTTTTGAAGGTGTCGGCATTGCCATGCAGAAAAAGCAGCAAACCCAAGGGCGCGCCCAGCGCGCTGCTGGGCAGCAAGCGCCACAACAGGCGGCGGTCCACCTGTGCCCAGGTGGCGGGGATCAGCATCAGGGACAGCGCGATCGACAAGATCAAATTGATTTGCACCGCCTGCCATGGCGCGTGCAACAGCAACAGCAGCGGCACCGCCAGGATCGAGAAACCAAAGCCGGTGGCCGCATGCAGGACCGATGCCAGCAACACCACCGCAGCCGAGAGCAGAAAAATCAGCATGGCGCGGCAGCTGCTGGGTCGAGATCACGCTGGCGAGCTGACGCATTCACTCGCTGAACTGCACGGCCCGCTGCTGGGCCACTTTGGCATAGCGCAAGCGTTCTTGCTGCAAGAACTCCTGCACCGCCACGCCGCGCAACCCCATGGGCTCCACGCCCGCGTCCTGCAGGCGCTGCTGGGTGTCTTTGTCTTGCAGCAAGCGGGCCACTTCGCTGGCCAATTTGTCGACCAAGGCCGCAGGGGTTCTGGCCGGCGCCATCAACAGCATCCAGTTGGAAAAGCGGAAGTCGGACAGGCCTGGCAGCTCGGCCACCGCAGGCACTTCGGGCAAGGCCCGCGAGCGCTTTTCGGTGGTCACGGCCAGCACTTTCAGGCGCCCGGATTTGGCGTGGGCGACCACCGGGGGCAAGCCCACGATCGCCAGCGGAATCTGGTTGCCCAGCACATCGTTGACGGCAGGCGCCGCGCCCCGGTAGGGCAAGTGCTGCAGGTCGAGCTGGGCGGCGAGGTTCAGGGCCTCCCCGGCGAAATGCATCGAGCTGCCACTGCCCGGCGTGCCGTAGCTCAGGTTCGAACGCGCGCCCTTGAACTGCGCGATCAGCGCCGACAGCTGGCTGGCAGCGAGTGAAGGGTGCCCCACCACGGCCAGCGGCGTCTCGCCCACCAGCACCACCGGCACAAAGGCCTTGTCGGCCTGGTAAGGCGTTTTCTGCCCGGCCAGCGGCCCCACCAGGACTTCGGCCGGCGAGGCCAGCAGCAGGGTGTGGCCGTCGGGCGCGGCCTTGGCCACGTTGTCCGCGCCAATCGCGCCACTGGCACCGGCCTTGTTCTCGACCATCACCGGTTGGCCCAGCGACTCGGTCAGTTTTTGTGACAGCGTGCGCGCCACAAAGTCCACCCCGCCACCGGCCGGGTAGGCCACCACCAGGCGCACGGGCTTGCTGGGGTAGTCCTGCGCACCGGCGCTGCAGGCCCAGCTCCACAACGCCGCCAGCACGATCCAAGCATTGAAGGTGCGCATCGTCGGCTCCTGGTTCAGTCCAAAGTGAAGGCCACGCCCGGCACCGGGGTGAAGCCCAGGTCGCCGCGCGCCACCACCGCGTCTCGCCCGCCGTTCTGGGCCAGCAGCTGCGCCTGGCGCGCCTTGGCGCGGCGGTCGACCTCCTCGGGGTCGCAAATCTTGTACAGGCGCTGGCGGCAGTCTTCGAGCACCTGCGAATAGGCGGGGTTGACCGCCAGGTCGGTCAGCTCTTCGGGGTCGGCCTGCAGGTCAAACAGCTGGCTCGGGTAGCCCACGTAGTGCACGTATTTGTAGTGGCCGTGGCGGATCATGAACGCCCCGGTGGCCGAGCCCATGCCGTGGTATTCGACCAGCACGTTGCGATCCGGCGTTGCACCTTGGGCCAGGTCCAGCAAAGAGGTGCCGGGGAAGCCTTCGCGCAAGGCGTTTTCGTGGTTGCCCACCGCATCGAGGATGGTCGGGTAGACGTCGACATGGCTGACCGAGGTCTTGACCACCTGGCCGCGTGCGATGCCCTCGCCCGCCATGATCAGCGGCACAGCGGCGGCCTCTTCGAACATGGTGGACTTGCCCCACATGCCGCGCGTGCCCAGGTTGTCGCCATGGTCCGAGGTGTAGACCACGCGGGTGCTGTCGGCCAGACCGGCGTCTTCAAGAGAGCGCAGGATCTTGCCGATGTTTTCATCGAGGAAGGAGCACAGGCCGTAGTAGCCCGCGATCGCGCGTTTGACCGTGTCGCGGTCGAAGTAGTCGTCGTAGTTGAAGCTGCGGCGGTAATCCAGCAGGTAGGGGTGGTTGGGGCGCTGGTCTTGCTCATACAGCTTGGGCATGGGCAGGTTCTGGTCGTAATAGCGGTAGTAGTGTTCGGGCGGCGCGGTCAGCGGAAAGTGTGGCGCCACCAGTGAGACAAACAGCACCCAGGGCTGCTCGCGCTCGCGCTGGGCCGCCTGGCGCAGCCAGACCTGGGCACGGGCCGTGATGTCGCGGTCGTACATGGTGTAGGTGCTCTCGCCCGGCCCCGCGTAATGCGCCATCTTGTAGGCCCCTTTGCGCACCGGCAGTTCGCTGCGCACCAGGCCCATCAGATCGCCCTTGCCTTCGAGGATGTGCATCGGCACCTGCTCTTCGGTGAAGCCGTGGTCTTCGTCGGGTTGGCGAAAGTGCAGCTTGCCGATCGAGACCACCTCGTGCTGGCGGTCGCGCAGCTTGTGGTGCCAGCTGGGAATCGCGCCGTCGTAGGCGTCGGCATTGTCCCAATAGCCGATCTGGTGGATGTACTTGCCCACCGCGAACGAGGCCCGCGCGGGGATGCACACCGGGCTGGAGCAGTAGGCCGATTCAAAACGGGTGCCGCGGGCCGCCAGGGCGTCCAGGTTCGGGGTTTTGACGATCTCACTGCCATAGCAGCCCAGCGCCTTGGTCGAGTGCTCGTCAGACATGATGATGAGCAGGTTTTGCGGCTTGACTTTCATGGGGTACTCCTGGGGAAGATGGGGCTCAGAACAAGGTCACTGTGGTCTCAGGGAACTTGAGCAAGCGTTGGGTTTTTCCGACAAAAAATTCCTGGTAATAAACAATGCGGTCGCGCCCCGCCTTGGCGGTGGCCTGCAGGTACAGACCTTGGTAGCCCAATGGCGCATCCACCTTGCTGCAGGCCTCGTCATCGAAGACGTCCAAGCTCACCAGGTGGGTGATGTCGGTGATGGGCAACTGGCACTGGCGCACGATCAGCTGTTTGAAGTTGGCGCCATGCATCTTCTCGACCGGCATCTCCCACAAGCGCTTGAGCAGGTTGCGGTCGGCGTAGAAGCGGGTGTAGATCTTGAATTCGTCGTTGACGGTGATGATGCGGTCCAAGCGCATCACCAAGGCGCTGGGCCCGAGGTATTTGGACCAGGTGCCCTGGCCTGTGACGGCCTTGCGCGCCACCGCCTGGGAATAGATCGGCAAGATGGTCTCTTGGTCATCGGCCAGAAAACGGCAATGCCAGGGGTCGTGCAGTTCGCGCGGCCGGTCGGCCACAAAACTGCCCAGGCCGTGCTGGCGCACGATCAGCCCTTGGTCGGTGAGGTCGCGCAAGGCGCGCTGCACCGTGCCCAGGCTGTAAGGCGTGAGCGCGGTCAACTCCTCTTCGGCCGGCAATTGGTCCCCTGGCCGCCAGATGCCTTTGCGAAAGGCCTCGACCATGACATCGGCCAGGCGCTGGTACTTGGGACGGCCCGAGCGGTCCAAGTGGTGCAGGCTCTGGAAAATTTCCGACCGGCGCGTGTCTGTCCTCATGCAGGTCTCCGTTCTTCTTGAAGCATGGTCATCCTGTCGATCACAACTCAAGGACCACCGGCCCTTGCAGCACCCGGGCACAGCAGACCAGGACCTGGCTCTGCCGCTCTTGCGCATCGAGCACGTAGTCGTTGTGCTCGATCTGCCCGGCCGAGTACGACACCTTGCAGGCCCCGCACAGCCCCGATTCGCAAGACGATTCGCAAGCCACCTCGGCCTCGCGCAGTGCCTGCAAAATGGTTTGGACCGGGTCGACCATGATCGAGCGCCCCGATTTGCTCAACTGGATCTCCAGCGGCTGTGCGTCCGAATGGGCCACAGGTTTGGCCAAGGGTTCGGCCCCGAAATACTCGCAATGGACGGCGTCCTTGGGCCAGTGGCTGGTGGCGGCCTCGACCGCCTTCATGAACCCCGGGGGGCCGCAGAAATACAGCTGTGTGCCAGGCCGGTACTTGTCCAGCAGCCCCTCGATGTCCAGCCCCTGACGAGGGTCGCCGTGGTCGTGGTGAATCTGCACATGGCCTGCAGCCACCCGGGGCGCCAAGCGCTGCATGAACGCGGTGCGTTGGGGGGTTTGGGTGCAGTAGTGCAAGGTGTAGCTTTTGCCCAGCCGCTCGAGTTGCTCGATCATGGCGATCAAAGGCGTGATGCCAATGCCACCGGCCAGCAGCACGGTGTGCTCGGCCTGCAGATCCAGCGGGAAGAAATTGTGCGGGCCCGAGACCTGCAGCAGATCGCCGGGGCGCACGCGCTCGTGCATGGCGCGCGAGCCGCCGCGGCTGTTGGGCGCGTGCAGCACCGCGACCCGGTAATGGTCGACCTGCCCTGGCGTGTTGCACAAGGAATAGCGCCGCGACAGCCCGCCAGGCGTTTGGATGTCGATGTGCGCGCCCGCCTCAAACGCTGGCAAATCAGCGCCTTGCGGGTCCACCAAGTCAAACGACAAAATGCCTTCGGCCTCGTAGGTGACCGAACGTACGCGCAACTTCAACATCCCGCGCTCCTGCATCAAGCCAATTGGGCATCGGGCTGGGCAGCCTGCGCGCTCTGACCACCGTCGATCAGGTCGAGCTGACGGCGCACATGGGCGTCGCGCTCTGACGCAGGCAGCGCGTCTGCCGAGCGCATGGCTTCGAGCACCTTCTTGCCCAGCGAGAGGATGAGCTTGCGGTCTTCTTCGCGCGGCAGCTCGGCCACATGCAGCACCGTGTCTTGCGAATACAGCGGCAAGGTCTGGCCCTCGACCGTGAGGCGTTCGTAGAGGCTGTTGGGCTTGTTCTGGCTACGCACCGCTTCGCGCAGCAGCTTGCGGCACAGGTAGACCCCCACATCCGAGGCGCCCGGGTGTTCGGCCGCGTGCACGGCGATCTTGCCCTGGCTGACGATGGCTTCCCAATCGCCGGGGGCACGCTGGCCCTCGTCGTAGCTGCGGTCACCGACCTGGCCGACCAGGAAGTCGATCTTGTCGACCCCGCACCCGGATTCGTCGCCCAGGCCATCGGGGTCGACCGTGCTGTTGAAGTGGCGGTAGCCGAAGATGATCATGTGGTGGTCATCGATGGGCACGTTCCAGCGGGTACAGCCTGAAGTGCCATGGCGCTCGCGCGCCGCGGTGGGCAGCAAAGAGCCGATTTGCAGGTAGTTGGGGAAGATCATTTCGGTGATGCGGATCCACACCTTGTTGTCGGGCAAGCGGCGGCCGGCGATGAAGCAGCAGCCATTGCCATCGCGCGTGGCCTCCCATTGCATGACCGGCATGTCGCCAAAGCCCTCGAGCGAGACGCCTGCGGCCGTGGCGTCGTCCACGCCCTCGACCACCATCTTGTTGTGCAGCACCGCGGTGTGCATGTGGTCCATGATGTTTTCATAGACCTGCAGCCAGTTGCAGGGGTAGATGTTGGAGAAGGGCACCAGCTTGGTGTCCTTGGGCAAGGTGTAGGTGTCGAACTCGGGAAACGGCGGCTGTTGGTCGGGCGGGCCCATGTAGGCGAACACCAGGCCATCGCGCTCGAAGGCCGGGTAAGCGCCTTGGCAGACGGTTTGCTTCAGGCGTGTGGCGTCGGTTTCGCAGGGGGCATCCATCAGGCTGCCGTCGATGCTGAAATGCCAGCCGTGGTAGCAGCAGCGGATGCCGTGCTCGGCGATGATGCCGTACTCCAGCGAAGCACCGCGGTGGGCGCACTGGCGGTGCATCACCCCGATGTCGCCGCTCTTGTCGCGAAAGGCCACCAGGTCTTCGCCCATGATGCGGATCGCCTTGGGCACGTCCTTGAGTTCTTCGGACAAGCAGACCGGCTGCCAAAAACGGCGCATGTATTCGCCCATCGGTGTGCCCGGGTTGGTGCTGGTGATTTCCAGATCGGGTTGCGGCTTGTCGCGCTGGGCATAGCCGGCAAAACGCAGCGGATGGGTGGTGTTGCTCATGGGGTCGTCTCCTTCCATATCAAAAATGTCGTTGCATCACATCAAGGCATTGGCCTGGCTGATGAAGCGGATGTGCATGTACGCATCCAAGCCTTCGGGGCCGCCTTCGTAGCCCAGGCCGCTGTCCTTGACGCCCCCCACGGGGGCATCGGCCAGCGAAGGGGTGAAGTTGTTCACGCCGATCCAGCCGGCCTCGATGCGTTCGCTGAACTCGGCCGCGCGGTGCATCTGCTGGGTGAAGGCGTAGGCGGCCAGGCCAAAGGGGGTGGCGTTGGCTTTGGCCATGACCTCGTCCATGGTCTCGAAGCGCAGGATGGGCGCCACCGGGCAAAACGGCTCTTCATTCAAGACGCTGGCCGAGTCGTCCAGCTCGGTCAGCACCGTGGGCGCGAAGAAGAAACCATCGCCGGCCAGGCGCTGGCCACCGGCTTCGACGCGGGCCCCCTGGCCGTGCGCCTGCGCCACCAACTGCTGCGCCGCCTGCAAACGGCGCAGGTTGTTCAAGGGGCCCATTTGCGTGCCCTCGGCCAGGCCATCGCCCACACGCAAGGACTTGGCCATCTCGGCAAAGCGGGCGATAAAGGCATCGGCGATGCGCGCGTGCACATAAAAGCGGCTGGGCGAGAGGCACACCTGGCCGGCGTTGCGGAACTTGAACGCCACACAGGCGCGCACCACCTTGTCCACATCCACATCGTCGAACACGATGACCGGTGCATGGCCGCCCAGCTCCATGGTGGCGGGCTTGAGGTGCTGGCCGGCCTGGGCCGCCAGCAAACGCCCCACCGGCACCGAGCCGGTGAAGGAAATTTTGCGGATGACCGGCGAGGCGATCAGTTTTTGCGAGATCTGGGCCGGCACGCCAAACAGCAGGTTGAGCACGCCCGCAGGCAGGCCCGCATCGACAAAGGCGCGCACCAACTCGATGCAGATGGCGGGCGTTTCCTCGGCCGGCTTGAGCACCACGGTGCAGCCGGCCGCCAGCGCAGCGGCCACTTTGCGGGCGGCCAAAAAAGCGGGGAAATTCCAGGGCACCAAGGCGGCCACAGGGCCCACCGGGCGCTTGACGGTGGACTGCGTGAGGTGGCGTGCCCGTGGGGGCAGGATGCGGCCGTAGGCGCGCTTGCCCTCTTCGGCGCAAAACACAATGCCCTCGATCACACGGTCGAGCTCGGCATGCGCGTCGGCCAGTGGCTTGCCGTTTTCGAGCGTGAGGATCACCGCCAGCTGCTGGCGACGCGCCTCGATCAAAGCGGCCGCGCGGCGCAGCAGCTGGTCGCGCTCCCACGCGCTGGTCTGCGACCAGGTGGCAAAGGCCGCATCGGCCGCCTGCAGGGCGTCGTCGATGTCCGATTCGGTGGCCACCGGCAAACGCCCAAGCAGCTGCTCGGTGGCGGGGTTGAGCACCGGCAGGCTGTCGCGGCCGGCCACGCCGCGCCACTGCCCCGCCACATACAGCGACAAAGTCTCCGGGTACGCCTGGACTGCCATGCTCAACGTCCTTTCCAGTGCACCAGCTTGTCTTCGGACAAGGCCAGCACCAGGTTCAGAATCAGGCCGATCGCACCGATCAAGGCGATGCCGATGAACACCACGGGAATCCGGAAGAGCTGCGCCGCATCCGAAATCATGAAGCCCAGCCCCGCTTGAGCGCCCACCAGCTCGGCCGCCACCACCACCGCCCAGCTCAGCGCCATGGCCACCTTCAGGCCGGTGAAGATCTGCGGGATCGCGGCGGGCAACACCACGCGCACAAAGGTCTGGGCTTTGCGCAGCCCCATCGACTGGGCCGCCCTGAAGTAAGACAGCGACACCCCCGCGGCACCGGCATGGGCATTGACAAAGGCGTAGTTGAACGCGGTGAACATGATCAACACGACCTTGCCGGTTTCGCCCAAGCCGAAATACAGCACGGCCATCGGGATGAAGGCGATCGGCGGGATCGGGCGCACGAAGGCCATGATGGGCGAGAACATCGCGCCCACCACCCGGCTGTAACCGCTGAGCAAGCCCAAGGGAATGCCCAGGGCCACGCCCAGGCCAAACCCGGCCAGGGTGCGCAACAGGCTGATCTGCGCATGCGCCCACAGGCTCTTGCCTTTGTAGCCATCGGCCAAGAGGTTCATGAACTCCTTGGCCATGTCTACCGGCGTGGGCAGGTAACCCGGCCCCACCAAGCCCGACAGGGTGATGCCCGACCACACGGCCAGCAGCACCAGGACTGCAAAGACCGAATAGAAGACCAGCGGCATGCTGCGCGGCAGCTTGACCATGGGCACGCCACTGCGCTGGCGTGCCGCGGTGTCAATGCCCTCCACCCTCATTTGCGCTCACCCTTGAGGTAGCGCTGGATGTAGCTCGGGTCGATCGAGTCGGCCACCACCTTGGGCGAGAGTGCCGCCGGGATCGAGCCGGCAGCCGCCAGCGCCTCGCTGGCCACCTGGAACTTCAGCGCCAGACCTGCGCCCGGTGCCGTCATCGAGAACGGCGACTTGGGATCGGCCTGTTGCTCGAGCGTGGGGATGCGCGAGAACTCGCGCTCGAATGCGGCTTTGGCCACATCGCGCGAAATGCCGACGTTTTTGACCAAGGCGTCGATCGCCAGGTTGGGATTCTTGGCGATCATGTCCATCGCCTTGGCCTTGACCTGCACCAGCTTGAGGCCCAGGTCCGGGTTCTTGCTCAGGAAGGCCGGACGCCCTGCGGTCATGCCCGGACACACGCCGCCGTGCGGGGTGTAGTCGGTGGCCCAGCCCGCGACCTTGTAGCCCTGCGTGATCAGGCCATTGGAAAACGGCGACCAAGCGATGCCGGCCTGGATGGCACCACTTTGAAAGGCGTTGCCATACATCGGGGGCGGGATATTGACCACGCTGAGGTCGCTGAGCTTGATGCCCATGTTCTTGGCCATCAGCGCCAGCGACACCTGGGCACAAGTGCCGGAAGGGGCGCCGATGGCTTTGGCCTTGGGCAAATCGGCGCTGCTGTTGATGCCGGCCTTGGGGTCGACGATCAGCGCCTCGGCGGCGGCATGGTCAAGCTCCCAGTAAATCATCTTGAGGGGGATGCCCTGTCCGATGGCGAACACCGTGGCCAGTCCGGTGGTGACCACGTCCAGGCTTTCACTCTTGAGGCCCGCCAGCAGCGGTGCGCCGGAAGCGAAGAAGAAAAATTCGGGGTCCAGACCGGCCTCTTTGAAGAGGCCATGGTCCTTGGCCACATAAACCGCGTAGTAATCCGCCGAAGGCAGACCCCACTTGAATTTGAATGGAGCCGCCGGGGCTTGCGCATGTGCTGCGCTCAGCGCCAGGGAACAGCTCACGGCAAGCACCACACGCTTCAAAAATCGCTTCATGTTTGTCTCCTGATGGAATGAAAGAACGGTCGGTTTCAGGCTGCTGCCAGCTTGGCTTGGGTTTTCTGCGCCTCTTTGGACGCATTGACTTCCTCCTGCACCGCCTGCAGCAACTGCCGCTGCAGGTCAATGAAATACGGCGTGGTCAAGAACTCCGAGGTGCGCGGCTTCTCGGCCTCGACGTTGACCGAAAGCTTGATCCGCCCCGGTCGACGCGTCATGACCAGCACGCGGTCGGCCACAAAAATGGCTTCACTGACGTCGTGCGTGATGAAAAAGATGGTCGGCTTGTATTCCTCCCAGAGCTTGAGCAGCAGCTCTTGCATCTGGATGCGGGTCTGGTAGTCGAGCGCGCCAAAGGGCTCATCAAACAACAGGACTTTGGGTTCGGAGACGAGTGCGCGCGCGATCTGCACCCGCTGTTGCATGCCGCCCGAGAGCTGGTAGGGGTAGTGCCGCTCAAACCCCGACAAGCCCACCTCGCTGAGCAGGTGCAGGGCGCGGGCGGTGTAGGCCTCCTTGGACACCCCCTGGCACTTGACGCCCAGGGTCACGTTGTCAAACACATTGAGCCAGGGGAACAGCGTCGGGTGCTGGAACACCACCGCACGGTCCGGCCCCGGCCCGTCGATCTCGACACCATCGAGCGTCAGGCTGCCGGTGCTGGGCCTTTCGAAGCCGGCAATCATGTTCAGCGTGGACGACTTGCCGCAGCCCGTGGGGCCGAGCACCGTGACGATTTCAGCCGTCTTGATGTCCAGGTCCAGGCTGTCGAGCGCCAGGGTGGGGTTTTTGGCCCGCCCAGTGCCACCGTAGAGCTTGCTCGTCCCCTTGAAACTGATCTTGGGTTGCGCGTAGGTGTTCATGGCTATCAGCTCCGCTTTGGCTGTCATGTCGTCTCCTCTCGGCCCTTGTTTTGAGCGTTGAATAACTCTAGTGCTATATAGGTGTAGAGATCAACAGAACTGGCCGCATGGTTTTCCCCACGTCCTATGCAAAGTGGCCAGAAAAAAGTTGCAGGACTGCTGTCAGGCCTGCGCAAAGGGACTGTCAGGCGGTCGTTTTTGCGGGCGTGAACACGATGGCGAGCCCTACAGGCAGACCAAATCCGCTCACACCCTGTGCCTGACGGAGGCACACATGCATCTGTATGCCCAGCGCCTTGCGCGATTTGTCGTTGCCAGAGTCATCCCCAAGGGATATGCCTTGGCGCAGAGCTCAGGGGATCAGTGTTTTGAGCAGGACAGCAGGATCGCCGACTGCGGCCGGGTCGGGCGACACCTGGGCATCCAACAGCTTGCGGGCCATCATGTGGTCCAGTGGTGCATTGACGGACTCGACACACACCAATTGGGAGTCCGCGTAATGGAACAGAGAAAAGGACCCAGCTTGTGAGCCTTCGCGCCTGACCATCTGCGTTGGCGAACTGGGACTCAGCAAGCCCACCATTTGCAATCGCAGATGGCCTTGCTCGGACCAAAACCAGGGCAGGGCTTGGTAGACAGCCGACTCTCCGGCCAGCACAGAGGCCAGCACTTTGGCTTGATCGTTGGCGTTCTGTATGGACTCCAGTCGCAGCTGGCGTCCGTCGACGCCAGGAAACGCGGCAACATCGCCCAGGGCGAAAATGTCAGGGTCCGATGTGCGCAGTTGCGCATCGACACAGATGCCGTTGTCGCAGGCCAGGCCAGCCTGCTGCGCGAGCTGTGTTTGTGGCTCTGCACCAATCGCCAGCAAGAGCAGGTCGCAAGGCAGCTCTGCATCGGTCAAGCCAATGTGGGTCACACACCCACCGGCCAACTTGGCGCCTTGCAGCTCCGAGCCCAATCTGAACCCGATCCCCTGGGCCTGATGAACCGAATGGACGTGCTGCGCCAACGCCGGCGACACGGATCGCCCCATCAAACGCCCAGCAGTCTCGAGGACTGTGACACGCTTGCCCAGCGCATTGGCGGTGGCTGCGACCTCCAGCCCGATGAAACCTCCCCCCAACACCACCACGTGCTCAGACGACGCCCACCGATCGCGCAGACGGCTTGCATCCGCTGCCGTTCGCAGCGACAGGGCATTGGATGGCGCCCCTTGCAGCATGGGCCATGGACGTGCGCGGGTGCCCGTGGCCAAGACGAGTCGCTCGTAGGCCACAGACTCCCCGTCGGCCAACTGCAAGGTCTTGGCCGGTCGATCGATCGCGATGACGGTTTCAGACAACCGACATTGCACCCCCGCTTTCTCATACCATGAGGCCGGCCTTATCAACTGCGCCTGCTCTTGCGCGTTCTTGAGGTAGCTCTTGGACAAGGGCGGCCTCTGGTAGGGCAGCAGGTCCTCTGCACTGAGCATCAGCACCCCATTGGCGAGGCCTTTTTCTTCCAGACTGGCACACAGCTGCGCCGCCGCATGCCCGCCCCCCACGATCACCAAGGGATACCGCTGCATGCTCAATCCTCTTGCCCAGAGGCTGCGTCTAAGGGCTTGGCTTTCGGAAAGTGTTTGCGGATGTAGGCCTCGGTGGCCACTTCCACGCTGGGCAAGTTTTCATGCAAACGCGCCAGCAAACCGAGGAAGAGCTCACTCTCTTGCTGGCTGAGGACCGACAAAAAGGCACGCTCGCGCTCAAGCGCCAAGCCAATGATTTGGTCATGTACCGCCCGCCCCTTGGCGGTGAAGGAAGCCACCCGCAGTCGGCCATCGAGGGCATCGAGGCGCATTTCAATGTACCCCCTGTTTTGCATGAGCTTGAAACAGCGACTGACCGAGGCCTTGTCCATGCCAATGACCCTGGAAGCTTCGTTGGCGGTCAGTTGGCCTTCGATCGCGAGCAGCACCATCAAACGCCACATTTCGATGCCGACATCGAAGACGCGCAGGTAAGCCGACGACGCCCCGCGCGAGAGCTTGTTGGACACCCAGGTCAAAAAACCCGGGACGTAACGGTCGAGGTCTACCGTGGGATGCTGGGCTTTGTCTTTATGTACGGGGGCAGCTGGGCTTGCACCAGGTCGCCGATGAGCGGGCATGCAATGACTCCGAGGTCTGAGGGCGGCTTATTGGCTGGGGGGCATCGAGACCACCAGGCCCGAAATCGCCTCACTGAGCTTGATCTGGCAAGACAGTCGGCTTCCCGGATGCCTCTGCGCACTGGTGCACTCGAGCATTTCCAGCTCATTGGCCAAAGGAGCGTCGATTCGGTCAATCCACTCGGGGGCCACGTATACGTGGCAGGTGGCACACATGGCAGAACCACCACATTCGGCCACGATGCCTTGTAAACCCGCCCCTGTGGCCACCTGCATGACCGACTGCCCGGCCGGGGCCTCCAACGTTTGGCGAACACCGTCTTGGAGGATGAATGTGATTTCAGGCATGCTGTTCTCCTGCGCAGTCGGTTCAGGCGGGTATCAATTTCAAGGGCAAGGTGTCAAGCGCCCGCAAGGTGTTGTTCAACCGGCGTGTGTGCACTCCGTTGACTTCAATGCGCTTGACCCGTTTGGCCAAAGCCGTGAGCACCACTTCGCCCTCTAAACGCGCGATCGCCTGCCCGACACAGCCATGAATCCCCGAGCCAAACGCCATGTGCCCTGAGGGCCGGCGGTCGATGCGGTAGGCGTCTGGATCTGGCCACTTGCGGGGATCGCGGTTGGCGGCCGACAGAAAAGTCAGCACCTTGCTGTTGGCCGGGAGGGCGACGCCTGCCAGTTCGCAATCGCGGCTGGTGGTCCTGTAAAAAGTCTGGGCGGTTGATTCGTAGCGCAAAGCCTCCTCAAAAGCAGGACGCGCCAAGGCCACATCGGCGTGTAATTTTTCGTATTCAGCAGGGTGGTTGGCCAGGCAGTAGAGCGCGTTGCCAAGACCATTGATGGTCGTGTCGACACCTGCCGACAGAAAAGACCGCACCAGCATGGGCGCATTGTCGTGCGTGATCTCACCCGCATCAGCGGCTTGGTAAATCTGGTCCCCAAAGCCCCCTGGTCGCAGCATCTGCCGCTGGCAGTGCGCCATGATCCATGCGGTCACGGCCTGGACTTTTTGTGTGCTCTTGGCCAGCAGTTCGTTGCGGGGGCCCATCGAGTTGAACACCATGTCGCCGTACAACAGCAGGTTTTCGCGACCATCTTCCCCCACACCAACAGCATCTGGAAACACCTTCAAGGGATACGGTTGCGCCAAATCGTGGATGCCGTCGATCTCGCCTTTTTCGAGACAGCGCTCGACCATCTGCTCAGCGACAGCCGCAAAAGTGTCCCGGATCTGCATCACGGTTTTGGGGCTGAGGATCCTGGAGAGGATCGCTCGAGTCTGTGTGTGAAATGGGGGGTCCTGCTCAAGAATCAGGCTTTTGGGGCGAAACGGCTCCTCCAGGTTGAAATTGGTCAACCCGACACCTGCACCAGAGATGAAGGTTTCCCAATCGTTGAGCACCGCATGCACTTCCTGGTGGCGCGCACACGCATAGATTTGGTAAGGGCTGAGCCACACCACTGGCCCCGCCTCACGCAAGATCTCGTGCATGGGATAGGGGTTGAGCAGATTGCTTTCGCTGTAGGGGTCAATGTCCAGTTGCGGAATGTTGGTGGCAAGGGTCATGGTCTGGTCTCCTGTCTGAAGTGTTCTGTTTCAATGGATGGCCACGCCCACCAGGCGCTCCAGCGTGGCGTCGTCTGAGCGCAGCACGGATGCCGGCGCTTCATGCACGACCTGCCCCCGGTCCAGCACCAGGGCTCTTTCGGCGTAGCCCAAAGCCTCGGCCACCTGCTGCTCTACGATCACCACCGTCAGGTCACCGCTGGCACTCAGGCGCTTGAAAGCATGGAGCAACTCCAAGCGGATCAACGGCGCCAAGCCCTCCAAAGGTTCATCGAGCAGCAACAGCTTGGGTTTACCCAAAAGTGCCCGCGCCACCGTGAGCATTTGTTGCTCTCCGCCAGACAGTTGCGCGCCGCCATTGCGCTTTCTTTCGGCCAATCTGGGAAACCACTCATACACCTCTTCAATGGCGCTGCGGGGGCGATTTTTGAGCCCGGCGATCAGATTTTCCTCGACCGTCAGAGAGGGGAAAATATCGCGGGTCTGCGGCACATAGCCCAAGCCCAGTGCGGCACGCTGGTGTGGCGGCAAATGGGTGATGTCTTGCCCGTCGAAAAGGATTTCGCCAGCCGTTGCAGGGCACAGGCCCATCAATGTGCGCATCAAGGTGGTTTTGCCAACACCGTTGCGACCAATGATGGCCAAGCGTTCCAGGGGCTGTATGGTCATGGAAATGCCATTGAGCACCGTCGTCTTGCCATAGCCAGACTGCAACCCACGCACTTCAATCAAGGGTTGTGCCATGTTCAGTGCCCCAGATAGACAGAACGAACCTGGGCATTCGCTCGAATTTCTTCCGGTGTTCCCATGGCCAGCACCGCGCCTTCGGCCAAAACGATGATGCGCTGGGCCATGCGAAACACCAGGTTCATGTCGTGCTCAATGATCAAGACCGCAAGGTCTTGGGGTAAGGATTGCAAGGCGCTTAGCAAACGTTCACCTTCGCCTTGGGGGACACCGGCCATGGGTTCGTCCAACAACAAAATTTTGGGTCGCAAGGCCAACGCCAGCGCCATCTCCACCAAACGCTGCTCACCATAAGCCAATTGTTCGGTCGCGACACCGGCATGGCGCGTCAGTCCCATCACCTCCAACAGGTGCAAAGACTCCTGCGCGATCAGGGGGTAGTCGTCGACAGAGCGCCAAAGGCGAGCACTCATGCCTTCGCGCTCGAAGATCGCCAGTTCCACCTGCCTCTGTACCGGCAAATGAGGCGCAAGGGTGGTGATTTGAAAGGTGCGGACGAGACCGGCACGCACACGCTCCGACTGCTTCCACTGAGTGACGTCTTGCCCGTTGAGCCAAATTTGACCAGCACTGGGCGAGAGCACACCGCTCATCAGGTTGATCAAGGTGGTCTTACCCGCCCCGTTGGGTCCGATCAGAGCCACCCGCTCACCCGCATGCAATTCCAGAGACACGCCGCGCGTCACATGCAGACCACCAAAGTGTTTGTCCAAGCGCTGGGCTTTGAAAACCGGGCTCATCACACACGCCCCTTGAGCAAACTGAACATGCCTGCACGTTGGCGCACGGCCAACCACAATTTTTGAGGGGGCACGAGCACCAC
>JBDLTR010000143.1:0-2579 GCA_039805705.1 Pseudomonadota bacterium | reverse complement strand
GCAGTTTGGCCTGCACATCGTGCACCACGCCATCCAGGACGAGGCCTACAACCGCACCCGCTTTGCCGTGATCGCCCTGCCCCAGACCATGGCCACGCCGCCGGCTTCGGGCAAGGACTGCACCAGCCTTGTGGTCTCGGTGCCCAACCGCCCCGGCGCCGTGCACGACCTCTTGGTGCCGCTCAAACAAAACGGCGTGTCGATGACACGCTTCGAGTCGCGCCCCGCCAAATCGGGCCAGTGGGAGTACTACTTCTACATCGACATCGAGGGCCATGTGAGCCAAGCCCATGTGGCCAAAGCACTCGAACAGCTCAAGGGCCTGTGCGCTTTTTACAAGGTGCTGGGGTCCTACCCGGTGAGCGATTGATGCGCGTGCAACGCCTGGCCTTGATCGGTTGCGGCCTGATGGGCGGCTCGTTCGCGCTCGCGCTGCGCCAGGCTGGCCTGGTCGATCGCGTGGCCGGTTTCAGTGCCACCGAGGCCACGCGCCGCAAAGCGCTGCAACGGGGCGTGATTGACGAGGCCTGCACGAGCACAGCCGAGGCTGTGCGGGGTGCCGACGTCGTGCTGCTCGCGGTGCCGGTGCGCGCGACCGAAGAAACGCTGCGCGCCATGGCGCCCCACCTGTCGGCCGACGCCTTGGTGATGGACGTCGGTTCGACCAAGCGGGACGTGGCCGCCGCCGCACGCGCTGCTTTGGGCGAGCGCCTGCCCTGCTTTGTCCCAGCGCACCCGATCGCCGGCAAAGAAGTGGCGGGCATCGAACACGCCGAAGCGGGGCTCTACCGGGACCACCAAACCATCCTCACCCCCTTGCCCGAAACGCCCGCGGAACGCGTGCTGCAAGCCCACCAGCTGTGGCAGGCCGTGGGCAGCCGGGTGCTCGAACTCAGCCCCGAGGACCACGACGCCAGCTTCGCCGCCGTCAGCCACCTGCCGCACCTGGCCGCGTTCGCGCTGGTCAACGCGGTGGCGCGTCAGCCGCACGGCGCCCAATACCTGTCCATGGCCGGCCCGGGCTTTCGCGATTTCTCGCGCATCGCAGCCAGTGACCCCAGCGTCTGGCGCGACATCCTGCTGGCCAACCGCGAAGAGGTGCTGCACCAAAGCGCCCTCATGCGGCAGACCCTGGCCGAGTTCGAAGCCGCCATGCAAGCCGGCGATGCCGACCGTCTGCAAGCGCTGATTGGCGAAGCCAGCCAAACCCGTTCCCGCTGGCGCCTGGGTGGCGCCGATTCCGATGTGTAAGCCTTGAAGGCGCCGCCCGCGCCCTGGCTCTGACCCTGGCTCAACATGTACGCCATCCCTTTCCTGGACCTGCCCCCTTTGACTGGTGCTGAAGGCGCCGTCACCCTGCCCGGCTCCAAAAGCATTTCCAACCGCGTGCTGCTGCTCTCGGCCTTGTGCGAAGGCACCACCGTGGTCCACGACCTGCTCGACTCGGACGACACCCGCGTCATGCTGGGCGCGCTGCGCCAGTTGGGCTGCGGCGTCGGGGTGGACGGCAGCACCGTGACCGTCACCGGTCTGGGCGGCCGCGCCTGGCCCAGCGAAGCGATTGAATTTTTCATGGGCAATGCCGGCACCGCCATGCGCCCGCTCACGGCCGCGCTGGCCGTGCACGGGGGCGACTTCACGCTCAAGGGCGTGCCGCGCATGCACGAGCGCCCGATCGGCGACCTGGTCGACGCGCTGCGCGAACTCGGCTGTGCCATCGACTACCTGGGCAACGCCGGCTACCCGCCGCTGCGCGTGCGCCAGCCCCACCTGCAGCTGGACAAACCCATCCCTGTGCGTGGCGATGTGTCCAGCCAGTTCCTGACCGCCTTGCTCATGGCCTTGCCACTGGCCGCGCAAGAGCGCGCCATCACCATCGAGGTGGTGGGTGAGCTGATTTCCAAGCCCTACATCGAGATCACGCTCAACCTGCTCGCGCGCTACGGCATCGCCGTCGAACGCCAGGGCTGGCAGCGCTTCGTCATCCCCGCCGGCAGCCGCTACCGCTCGCCAGGCAGCATCCACGTCGAAGCCGACGCCTCCTCGGCCAGCTATTTCATCGCGTTGGGTGCGATCGCCCAGGGTGCGGGCATCCGCGTCCATGGCGTGGGCGCCGACTCGATCCAGGGCGACATCCGCTTCGTCGAAGCGGCACGGATGATGGGCGCCCAGGTCACCAGCGGCCCCAACTCGCTGCAGATCCAGCGCGGCGCCTGGCCGCTCAAGGGCATCACACTCGACTGCAACCACATCCCCGACGCCGCCATGACCCTGGCCGTGATGGCGCTGTATGCCGACGGACCGACCACCCTGACCAACATCGCGAGCTGGCGCGTCAAGGAGACCGACCGCATCGCGGCCATGGCCACCGAATGCCGCAAACTCGGCGCCACGGTGGAAGAAGGCCCGGACTGGATCCGCGTGCACCCGCTGCCGGCTGGTCAATGGCAGCGTGCCAGCCTGCACACCTACGACGACCACCGCGTGGCCATGTGCTTCTCGCTGGCGGCCTTCAACGCCGACCGCGTGCCGGTGCGCATCGAAGACCCCCAATGCGTGGCCAAGACCTTCCCCGACTA
>JBDLTR010000142.1:0-15247 GCA_039805705.1 Pseudomonadota bacterium | reverse complement strand
CGAAGGCCAGCGTGTACAGGTAGGTGATCTTGGCGAAGGCCACCAGCGGCGAACCCGTGGCGGGCGACACCGTCTTCAGGTTGTTCATGCCGAACCAGCAAAGGATGGACAGGGGCACCAGCGAGAGCAGCCAGGCAAAACCGGCGTTCTGGATGAAGGTGGGCGTGCCCGCGGCGATCTTGCCGAAGATCCAGCCGCTGTCCTTCACGAGCGTCATGGGCTCGCCACCAAAGGCACCGAACAGGCCCACCGTCATCACCAGCGGGATGACGATCTGCATCGTCGTCACGCCGAAGTTGCCCAGGCCGGCGTTCAGGCCCAGCGCCGTGCCCTGCAGCCGCTTGGGGAAGAAGGTGCTGATGTTGGACATCGAGCTGGCGAAATTGCCGCCGCCCACGCCCGACCACAGCGCCATGAGCTGGAAGGTCCACAGCGGCCACTCGGGGTGCTGCAGCACGATGCCGGTGCCGATCGCTGGCGCCAGCAGCATCGAGGTCGTCAAAAAAATGGTGTTGCGGCCACCGGCCAGGCGCACCAGGAAGGACGCCGGGATGCGCATGGTCGCGCCCGAGATGCCGGAAATGGCGGTGAGTGTGAAGAGCTCGGCGGGCGTGAACGGGAAGCCCAGGTTGAGCATCTGCACGGTGATGATGCCCCACATGCCCCAGACCGCGAAGCCGCACAGCAGCGCGGGCACCGAGATCCAGAGGTTGCGGTAGGCGATGGCTTTGCCAGTGGTTTCCCAAAAGCGTTCGTCTTCGGGGTTCCAGTCGGCGATGTCCGCGCGGGAAGTGGTGGTGTTCATGGCGTTTCTTTCTGCTCAGCCCTGCAGGGAGAAGGACTTGGCCTCGGGCCCGATCACGGGGGCACGGCGGACTTCGGTCCAGTACATCCAGATCAGCGAGACCCAGACCACGCCGTACATCAGCATGAAGGCGCTCGAGCGGATGCCGGTGATGTCCAGCAGCGCGCCAAACAAGATGGGCAGCACGAACCCGCCCATGCCGCCGGCCAGACCCACGATGCCGCTGATGGTGCCGATGTTTCCGGGGTAGTCGTCGGCGATGTACTTGAAGACGCTGGCCTTGCCAAACGCCATGGCGATGCCCAGGATGAACATCAGGCCGGTGAAGGCGTAGACGTTCAGGCCGATGTGGAAGGTCTGCGGTCCTTTGACCGTGTTGATGGTGAAGTCGGTCTGCGGATAGCTCAGCAAGAACAGGCAAATCCAGCACACCCACATCACCCACCAGGTGACCTTGTGGGCACCGTGCTGGTCGCTGAGCCAGCCGCCCACCGCGCGCAACACGCCACCGGGCAGCGAGAAGCAGGCCGCCAGCAGCGCGGCCACGCGGATGTCCAGGCCGTATTCACCGATGTAGTACTGCACCATCCACAGCGCCAGCGCCACATAACCGCCGAACACGATGCTGTAGTACTGGCAGTACTTGAGCACCTTGGGGTCTTTGAGCGCCTTGAGCTGGTCAGTGAACTTGACGTTGCTGGGCACCAGGTGCGAAGGGTCGCTGTGGCTGAACAGCCAGAACAGGACCACGGTGCCGGCCATGATGGCGGCGTAGACCTGCGGCACCGCCGCCCAGCCAAAGGCCACCAGGATCACCGGCGCGACGAATTTGTTGACGGCCGAGCCCGAATTGCCCGCACCGTAAATGCCCATGGCCATGCCTTGCTGGCTTTTGGGGAACCAGCGCGCCACATACGGGGTGCCCACACTGAACGAACCCCCGGCCAGGCCCACAAACAGGCCGATCGTCAGGAAGTGCCAGAACTCGGTGGCGTAGGCCATCAGCCAGATGGCGGGCACGGTGGCCGCCATCAGCAGCGCCATGACGATGCGACCGCCGTAGCGGTCGGTCCAAATGCCCAGGGGCACCCGGATCAGCGAACCGGTGAGCACCGGCGTGGCCGTCAACAGCCCGAACTGCGTGGCGTTGAGGTCCAGCATCTTTTTGATGGGGATGCCGATGACGCCAAACATCATCCACACCATGAAACACACGGTGAAAGACCAGGTGCTGACGATCAGCACCGACCAGGCTTTGCGCTTGTGCTGCAGATCAGTCATGCCGCGGCTCCTTGCATCTTGAATAGACCATGCCCAGACTGTGCTTTTTTCGGCGAATGCCCACCATCCTCCAGACTGGGTAGACGGCGCTGTCGAAAGAACGAGGGCGGCCGAGCGTGGCGGCGCGGCATCGTTCGGAAGAACTAGTCCCTGTTGCGGCGCACCAGGCCGGCTTAGGATGCGGGGCATGAACCTGTCTTTCCCCGGTTTCTCGAGCCCTGCGGCGGGCCCTGAAGCGCCCTTGCAGATGCTGGCGGCTTGCCACACCCGCGTGGAAAAGCAATGCCGCACGCTCGGGCGCTTGCAAGCGCACCTGCCCACGCACGGCAGCGATGCCGACGCGCAAGAAGCCGCACACGCGGTGCTGCGCTACTTCAACAGCGCCGCCAAGCACCACCACGAAGACGAAGAGCAAGACCTGTTTCCGGCCCTGCTCGAGGCCATGGCCGGCAGCGACGCGGTGTGCATCCGCGAACTCACCGACGCGCTCGAGGCCGAGCACCGGCAACTCGAAGCGCGCTGGGCGCGTTTACGCGCCACGCTGCAGGGCGTGGCCCAGGGCCAAGCCGCCACGCTGGTGGCCGAGGAGGTCGAGGGCTTTGTCAGCGCCTACCGGCGCCACATCCTGCGCGAGGACACCGAACTGCTGCCCATGGCCGAGCGCTTGCTGGGCGAGCGCGCCTTGGCCGACATCGGCCAGGCCATGCGCGAACGCCGAAGCCTCTGAAGCGCCGTCAGGCCAGGCCGCGTTCGGCGGCGTAGACCGCCGCGTGCACCCGGTTGCTCAAGCCCAGCTTGCGCAAGATGTGCTGCACATGGATCTTGACGGTGGTCTCGGCGATGTCGAGCGCGCGCGCGATGTGCTTGTTGCTGTCGCCTTTGGCGATCAACTGCAGGATTTCCGCCTCGCGCGGCGAGAGCTGGTGGATCGGGTCGTCTGCGGCCAGGGGCGCGGCGCTGGCGGACTTGGCCGGCTCGGTGCTGGGCCCTGCACTGGGTGCTGAACGCGGGGCCGGGCTCTGGCGCAACAGGCCCACCAGCTTGCCCATCATCTCGGGGCTGATCACCGAGTCGCCCTCCCAAACCTTGCAGATCGAATCGCACAGCTCGTCGGTGTGGATGGTCTTGAGCAGATAGCCATCCGCGCCCTGGCGCAAGCCGGCGGCCATGTCCTGCTCGTTCTCGCTCACGGTGAGCACCAGGATGCGGGTGGCGGGCGCCACCTCCTTGAGGCCAGGGATCGCGTCCACGCCCTGCACACCGGGCATGTGGTTGTCCAGCAAGATCAAATCGGGCTGCAGCTTGCGCGCGGCGGTCTGGGCCGCATTGGCGTCGGCCGCCTCGCCGACCACCTCGAAGCGCCCGTCTTGCGCCAGCAGGGCGATCAGGCCGCGGCGAAACAGGTTGTGGTCATCGACCACCAGCAAACGGATCCTTGGGCTCTCGCTCACGGTCATCCCCACGCATTCAGTGCGATGCGCACCTCGGTGCCCGAGCCCGGCTTGGACTCGATCTGCACCTGTGCGCCGATGCGTTCGGCGCGCTCGCGCATGATGTGCAGGCCCACATGGGTGTCGTCGTCGCGCTGCGGACCGGGCACAAACCCCCGGCCATTGTCGCGCACGGTGAAGGTCCACTGCGGCCCACGCTCGACCAACAGCTGCACGCGGTCGGCCCCGGCATGCTTGCGCACATTCGAGAGCGCTTCCTGCACCACATGCAGCACCTGCAGCTGCACGTCCGAGGGCAGGTTGACGCCATGGCCCTGCATCTCCAGCTGGGTCTTGACGCCGCTTTGGTGCTCGAACTTTTGCAAGGTGGTGCGCAGCGCCTGCTCGATGTCGTCGGCGTTGGTGCGGGTGCGGAAATGCACCAGCAGCTCGCGCACATCGTTGGTGCTTTCCTTCACGCCCGCGTCGATCTCCTGCAGGATGCGTTCGACCTGCTCGGGCTGCGATTTGGCCAGCGCCTGGCGCAACAACGTGACCTGGATGCGCAAAAACGACAGCGATTGCGCGATCGAGTCGTGCAGCTCGCGCGCCAGCATGGTGCGCTCTTCGCTGACCGCGGCTTCTCGCACAAGGGCATGGGTGCGCAGGTGCTCGACCGCGTTGGCCAGGTGGCCGGCCAGGGCATCGTAGAGGTCGCGGTCCTCGCGCGTGAGCACCTGGGCCTGGCTGTAAAACAGGTTGACCTCGCCCAGCACGCGCTGCTGCAAGCGGATCGGCACGCTGACCATGGCGCCATAACCCGCGCGCGCGCACAGGCCCTGGCGCGACTCGGACTCCGAGACGATGGGGATCATGCGCGTGCGTGCGCTGGCCACGGGCTGACCGCAGGCGCATTGCCCAGCCTCGATGCAATGCTCCTCGGCGACGATGTCCTGCGGCAATCCGTCGCTGGCCAGCAGCAGGTAGCGCTGGTTGGCCTCGTCGGACCAGCGCACCGCCACCGCCTGTGCGTCGCTGATGCGCCGCATTTTTTGCGCGAAGCCTTGCGCCAACTCTTCCATGCTGCTCGCATTGACCAGGAAATTGCTGACCTCGTACAACGCTGTCAGGCGCGAGCGTTCGGCTTCCAGGTCGCGTGTTTTTTCTTCGACTTTGCGCTCGAGCCCGTGGTAGAGCCCCTGCAAGGTGGCGGCCATGTGGTTGAAGCCGGCCGCGAGTTCGCCAAACTCGTCGGCCGATTCGGCCACCACGCGCGTGGCGAAATCGCCTTGCTCGATCCGCCGCAAGCCCGCGTGCAGGCGCTGCACCGGCTGGATCACAAACAGATAACCGACGTACAGCATCACCACCGCGGTGGCCACCGCCAGCGCCAGCATGATGAACTGGAACAGGTTGAGCACCGCGGTCAGGCGCGCCAAGGTGTGCTCGATCGCACTGACCAGCGCGTCGACGCTTTGCACGAAAACCTCCACGTGCGGCGTCAGCCCCGCCTGCCCCGCCACAGAAGGCCTGCCCCACAGCGGGCGCAAGCTGCCCCAGGCCAATTGCATGGCGACAAAGCGCTCCTCGGTCTGCGCGTTCCAGGGCACGAACAAGGGCCGCTGCTCATCGCCTTGCTGCAACAGGCGCAAGGTGGCCTCGAGCTGGGCCACGCCTTGCCCCAGTTCCTCGGGGGAGGTGCTGCCTTGCGCCAGGCTGGCCAGGCGCCAGGTTTGCATGCGCAAACGGCCCGCCTCGTTGACGGCGGCGGCGCCACCGTCGAGCTGGCGCGTGACCCACATCGTCAGGCCGATCGACACCAGGGCCAGCACGAGCAGGCCCAGGCCGAAGCCGAAGAATTTGGTGGACAGGCGTTGGCGGGTTTTCATCGCAGCCGATCGTAACGGCAGCCGGGTGGGACGCCGGCGTGCAGCCCATCGTTCGAAAGGAGTATGTACAAAACCCCAGAGCCTCGCGCCTCCCCCCTGCGGAGAATGGTCAGCCGGGTGTTGGCGTGCGATAGTGCCTGCATGAATGCCTGCGCCACCGACCCTGTTCTTTGGGCCCACACCCTCATCCACAGCCGCCGCACCACGCTGCCCAAGCGCCTGATCGGTCCTGGCCCCGACGCGGCGCAAAAACAGCTGATCCTGCATGCGGCCTGCGCCGCACCCGACCACGACCAGCTGCTGCCCTGGCGCTTTGTCGAAGTGCCCGCCGATACGCGCCCGCGTTTGGGCGAGGCTTTTGCCCAAGCCTTGCGCGAGCGCGACCCCCAGGCTTCGCCCGACGAACTGGCGCAAGCCCACGACAAGGCCCTGCGCTCGCCCTGGCTGCTGGCGCTGGTGGTGCGCACCGGCGGCGAGCCGGCGGAGATCACCGCGCCCGAACGCCTGCTCTCGGCCGGCGCGGCCGTGCAAAACATGCTGCTGATGTGCACCGCGCTGGGCCTGGGCTCGGGCCTGACCAGCGGCAAGGCCCTGTCTTCTGAGCCGCTGCGCACGCTGCTGCAACTCTCACCGCTGGAGCAAGCGGTCTGCTTCGTCAACGTGGGCCATGTCGGCGAGCCGCGCAAACCCCGTGCTCGGCCCGAGGTGGCGCGCTACTTCACGGTGCTGGGCGAAGCGGGTTCAGCCGCGGGCTGAACACCCCCCACCTCACGCGGCCGAAGCGCTGGCAAACAGCTGGCGGATTTGCGCGCGCATCCACAGGTGTGCGCCGTCGTGCGCGGTGCTGCGGTGCCACAGCAGGTTGACCGTGTAGCGCAGCGAGCTGATGGGCAGCGCCCAGATCCGAAAACCGCGCTGGCGGGCCAGGCTTTGTGCGTACATGGCGGGCACGATGGCCAGCAAATCGGTGTGCGAGGTGAGTTCGGGAATGGCGCCGAAATGTCGTGCGCGCAAAACGATTTGCTCGGTCAGCTGGTGTTCGTACAGGCTTTTCTCGACACCGCCCTGGAAGGTGGCCGTGGGCGAGGCGATCACAAAACGCGCCTGGCGCAGCTGGGCCATGCTCAGGCGGCCGCTGTGCCGCCCGCCTGCGGGTGCCCAGCCCTGGGCCGAAACCGCCACGTACTGCTCTTCGAACAGCATTTCTTTTTCGACGCGCGGGTGGGTGCTGTGCAAGATGCCGATGGCGAAGTCGATCTCGCGCGCATCGAGCGCGCCCGGCACGTCCTGCGCCGAGACCGCGACGTTGGAAATGCGGGCCAGCGGCGCCTGCGCGCGCAAGGTGGCCGCCAGGTCGGGCAAAAACATCATCTCGCCCAGGTCAGACAGCGAGACGCGCCAATGCACCGGGGTGCTGGCCGGATCGAAGGCCTGGTCTTCGGTCAGCGTGGCTTCGAGCTGCGCCAGCTGCGCCTGCACCGCGGGCGCGATGCGCTCGCACAAAGGCGTGGGCTTGAGGCCCTTGGGCGTGCGGATGAAGAGCTCGTCGCCAAAGTGCTCGCGCAGCTTGGCCAGCAGGTGGCTGGTGGCCGGCTGCGACAGCGCCAGCAGCTGGCCCGCGCCGGTGACCGAGCCGCTGCGGTGCAGGGCCACGAGCACACGCAGCAGGTTCAGGTCCAGCCGCTGGAATTTCATTGGTTTCATGGATGAGGGTTAACCCTTGTTATTCGGATGCCGAATATCGAAAATTCTAAACAATCATTTGCCAGCGCCCATCCCCATCCCTACATTGCCTAGCCATTGCCACACGGGAGCGCGCGTTGGAAATCTCTTTCCACCATGAAATCGACAACCTCAAGCTCGGGCAGGGCGAGGTCTTTCACGGCGAGGGCATCCTGGCCGTGACCAAGGCTTTGCTGCAGTCGGGCGTGAGCTATGTGGGCGGCTACCAGGGTTCGCCGATCTCGCACCTGCTGGACGTGATGGTGCAGGCACGGCCTTACCTGAACGAGCTGGGCGTGCACGTGGAGGCCTGCACCAACGAGTCTTCAGCCGCGGCCATGCTGGCGGCTTCCATCATGTACCCGGTGCGCGGCGCCGTGACCTGGAAGTCGGTGGTCGGCACCAACGTCGCCTCGGACGCGCTGTCCAACCTGGCCTCGCCGGGCGTCATGGGCGGCGCGCTGATCGTGGTCGGCGAAGACTACGGCGAGGGCGCCAGCGTGATCCAGGAGCGCACCCACGCGTTCGCGCTGAAGTCGGCGCTGTGGCTGATGGACCCGCGCCCCAACCTGCCGAGCATCGTGCACCTGGTCGAAAAGGCCTTCGAGCTCTCGGAAGCCTCGAACACGCCGGTGATGATGGAGCTGCGCATCCGCACCTGCCACGTCAAGGGCAGCTTCGAGGCCAAAGACAACATCGCGCCGGCGATCTCGAGCGTGCACCCGCAGCAGGAACCGCCGGCCTTCAGCTACGCGCGCCTGGCGCACCCGCCCTCGACCTTCCAGCACGAAAAACTCAAGTACGAGGCGCGCCTGCCCGCCGCGCGCCGCTTCATCGTGGAGGCCGGGCTCAACGAGCAGTGGGACGGTGAACTCCAGCACCTGGGCCTGATCGTGCAAGGGGGTCTCTACAACACGCTGATGCGCACGCTCAGCGAGCTGGGCCTGACCGATGAGGCTGGCCAATCGCGCATCCCGCTCTTGGTGCTCAACGTGGTCTACCCGCTGGTGCCCGAGCAGATCGAGGGCTTTTGCGCGGGCAAGCAAGCCGTGCTGGTGCTCGAAGAAGGCCAGCCCGAATTCATCGAGCAAGAGATCGCCACCCACCTGCAACGCCGCGGCCTGGCCGTGGCGCTGCACGGCAAGGACTGCCTGCCCATGGGCGGCGAGTACAACGCCGAGGTCATGCTGCGCGGTCTGCGCCAGTTCCTTGAACGCCACGACGCGGGCCGCGTGGCGCCGCAGGCCGAGGGCTACCTGCAGCCGCTGGCCGATGCACGCGCGCAGGCGCAAGCGGTGCTGGCCCAGCCGGTGCCGGCGCGCCCGCCCAACTTTTGCACCGGCTGCCCCGAGCGCCCGGTGTTTGCCGCGCTCAAGCTGGTCGAGCGCGACATCGGGCGCTTCCACATCTCGGCCGACATCGGCTGCCACTCCTTCGCCACGTTCGAGCCCTTCTCGTTCGGCCACTCCATCCTGGGCTACGGCATGAGCCTGGCCTCGAGCGCGGGCGTGAAGAACTTTTCGGTGCGCCGGCCCGTGGCCATCATGGGCGACGGCGGCTTCTGGCACAACGGCCTGCTCTCGGGCGTGTCCTCGGCATTGCTCAACCAGGGCGATGGCGTGCTGGTGATCATGAAGAACGGCTACACCTCGGCCACCGGCACGCAGGAAACCGTGTCGACGCCGGGTTCGGAAAGCAAACGCGTGGCCGAGGGCAGCAGCGCCACCGGCACCGAGCTGACCATCGAGCGCACCCTGCAGGGCATGGGCGTGCAGTGGCTGCGCACGGTGCACAACTACCACGTGGCCACGGTGCGCGACACGCTCAAGGAGGCCATGACCTCGCCCTACAAGGGGCTCAAGGTGGTGGTGGCCGAGGGCGAATGCCAGCTCGAGCGCCAGCGCCGCCTGCGCCCACTGCGCGCCCAGCGCCTGAAGGCCGGCCTGCGCAGCGTGCGCACGCGCTACGGCGTCGACGAAGACACCTGCACCGGTGACCACTCGTGCATCCGCCTCTCGGGCTGCCCGACGCTGACGGTGCGCGACGCGACCGATCCGCTCAAGACCGCACCGGTGGCGCACGTGACCAACGGCTGTGTGGGCTGCGGACTGTGCGGCGAGGTGGCCGATGCCGCCGTGCTCTGCCCCTCCTTCCACAAAATCGAGATCGTGACCCACGCCGGCTGGAGGGAACGCCTCTCGGCCCGTTTTCACCAATGGGCCATCCGCACATTGCAAGGCGCCTGATGTCTGAACCCAAGATCCAATCCGTGCTGATCGCCGCGCTCGGCGGCGAGGGCGGTGGCGTGCTGGCCGACTGGCTGGTGCACTGCGCGCGCGAAGCCGGCCTGGCCGTGCAGGCCACCTCGGTGCCCGGCGTCGCGCAGCGCACCGGCGCCACCAGTTACTACCTCGAGTGGCGCCGCGCACCGCTGCGTGCGGGCGAGGCCGCGCCGGTGCTGGCGCTCTCACCCATGCCCGCGCGCGTCGATGTGGTGATCGCCAGCGAGGCGCTCGAAGCCGCGCGCATGATGGAACGCGGCTTCGTCACGCCCGAGCGCACCTGCCTGATCGCCTCGACCAGCCGCGTCTACACCACGGTCGAAAAAATGCACATGGCCGATGGCCGTTTCGACAACGCGCGCATCGAGACCCTGGCCAAAACGCTGGCGCAACGCGCCATCCTGTTCGACATGGAAGCGGTGACGCTGCAGCACCAGACCGTGGTGTCGGCGGTGATGTTCGGCGCGCTGGCCGGTGCGGGCGTGCTGCCTTGGTCGGTCGAGGTGTGCGAGGCCGTGATCCGGGCCTCGGGCAAAGGCGTGCAGGCCAGCCTGGCGGGCTTTCACGCGGCGCACGCGATCGCGGCCCAGGGCGCGACCACCGCCGCCGCACCGGCGGCTGACCACCCCGAGTTGCTCGAAGTGCTGCGCCTGGGCGCACAGCGCTGCGAAGACTTCCAAGACCTGGCCTACGCGCAGGAGTACCGCGCGCTGGTCGAGGCCGTGCGGCCCAGCGCCCAAAGCAGCGATGCGCTGCGCCAGGCCTGGACCGAGGCCGCGCGGCACCTGGCTTTGTGGATGTGTTACGAAGACGTGGTCCGCGTGGCCGACCTCAAGACCCGGCCCGAGCGCTTCGCGCGCATCCGCGCCGAAGCCCAGGCCCAAGACCACGAACTGGTCGATGTGACCGAGCACTTCAAGCCGGGGGTGGACGAGATCGCCTCCATCCTGCCGGTGGCTGTGGGGCGCGCGCTGCTGGCCTGGGCCGAGCGCCATGGCAAGACGCACTTCCACAAAGGCCTGCACATCCGCTCGACCCGCCTGGGGGGCTACCTGATGCTGCGCGTGCTGGCGCGGCTGCGCCCCTGGCGCCGGCGCAGCCTGCGCTTTGCACAAGAGCGCGAGGCGCGCCAGGCCTGGTGGGCCGCCATGCAGGCGCTGGCCGCGCGCTCGCCGGCCATGGCGCAGGCGCTGGCCGGCTTGCCCCAGGTGCTCAAAGGCTACGGCGAGACACAGCGGCGCGGCCGCAGCAGTTACGATCGGCTGTGGCAAGCCCATGTGCAGCCGGCGCTCGATGGCCACGGCGATCTGGACGCCGCCGCCGCGGGACTGCGCCAAGCGATCGAGCGCACCCTGGCCGACCCCGAGGGTCGGCTGAACGCCGCCCCGCGTGCGCAGCCGATCCAATGGTTCAAAAAGATTCCCAGCTGATTTCATCCCACCACAAGGAGACAACGATGACCCGCAAAACCACCTTCACACGCATGGCCCTGGCCTGCAGCCTGGCCGCACTGGCCCTGGGCGCACAAGCCCAGGACAAAGCGGTCGAACTCAAGTTCGCCAACTGGCTGCCCGGTTCGCACCCGCTGGCCAAGCTGGGTTTCGAGCCCTGGGCCAAGTCGGTGGAAGCCGCGTCCAACGGCTCGATCAAGGTGGTGCTGTTCCCGGCCCAGCAGCTGGGCAAGGCGGCCGACCACTACGACATGGCGCGCGACGGCATCGCCGACATGGCCTGGGTCAGCCCCGGCTACCAGGCCGGTCGCTTCCCGGTGTTCGCCGCGGCCGAGTTGCCCTTCCAGATCAGCAAGCCCGGCCCCGGCTCGGCCGCGGTCGACAAGTGGTACCGCAGCTACGCCGCGACCGAAATGAAGGACGTGCGCCTGTGCTTTGCGCACGTGCACATCGGCACCCTGCACAGCAAGAAGCCGATCACCGAGCCTGGCCAGATCAAAGGCATGAAGATCCGCCCGGCCAACGGCACCGTGGCGCAGACCATGACGCTGCTGGGCGCCACCAACGTGCAGGTGTCGGCCCCCGAGTCGCGCGACGCGCTGGAAAAAGGCGTGGCCGATGCGATCACCTTCCCCTGGAATTCGCTGCTGTCGTTCAACATCGACAAGGCCGTGAAGAACCACACCGACATGCGCTTGTACGCAGCGGCTTTCACCTGGATCATGAACCCGGCCTGGTACGGCAAGCTCAGCGCTCCTCAGAAAAAGGTCATCGACGACCACTGCAACAACGAGTGGGCCGGCAAGGTCGGCGCGGCCTGGGGCGATGACGAAGATTCTGGCCAGGGCAAGCTCGAAAAAGCTGGCCACACCATCGTCAAGCTCACACCGCAGCAGCTGGACGTCTGGAAAAAAGCCGTCGAGCCCATCAGCACCCAATGGGTTGAGGCGGTGGGCAAGAACGGTGTGAATGGCCAGCAGGTGCTGGGCGCACTGCGCCAGGAACTCAAGGCGCGCAACGCCGGCCAGTGATGAAGCGCCTGCTGAGCTGGACCGAGACATTGGCCGCGCTGTTTTTGCTGGCGATCGCGCTGCTGATCGCGGCCAATGTCTTTTTGCGCGATGTGCTGAGCATCCAAATCCCCGACTGGTTTGACGGCTCCAAGCTGCTGCAGGGCATTGCCCTGATGTGGGGCTTTGCCGTGGCCACCTACTACGGCAGCCACATTTGCGTGGACATCGTGTGGGAACACCTGGGCCAGCGCGGTCAACGCGCGCTGGATGTGCTGAGCACCCTCGTCACCACCGCCTTTCTGGCGCTGACCGCCTGGATGGTCTGGACCAAGGTGCTGAGCACCGGCAGCCAGACCACCAGCGATCTGCAACTGCCGATCGTGTATTTCTACGGGCTGGCGGCCTGCGGCGTGGTGGCGGCGGCTGTGCTGGGCTTGCTGCGAAGCTGGCGCCTCGTGCGCGGCACCCCGATCGACAGCCCCGACCTCGAGGATTGAGATGGACCGTGATCTGGTGGCCCTGCTGGGCTTTTTGGGCATGTTTGGGCTGATGGCCTTGCGCGTGCCGATCGGGGTGTCGATGGGCATCGCGGGTGTGGGCGGTTTCGCCTTGCTCTCGGGCGTCAAGCCGGCACTGAACCTCTTGGCCAATGTGCCGCTGTCGGTGGTGACCGACTACAACCTCAGCGTGATCCCGATGTTCGTGCTGATGGGCGCGTTTGCCTCGCACGCGGGCATGAGCGCCGAGCTGTTCGCGGCGGGCCGCGCCTGGCTGGGCCACCGCAAGGGCGGCCTGGCTCTGGCCTCGATCGCGGCCTGCGCGGGCTTTGCCGCCATCAACGGTTCGTCGGTGGCGACCGCGGCCACCATGACCCAGGTGGCGCTGCCCGAGATGCGGCGCGCGGGCTACGAGCAGGGCTTTTCGGCCGGCCTGATCGCCGCCGGCGGCACGCTGGGCATCATGATCCCGCCCTCGGTGATCTTTGTGCTCTACGGCATCATGACCGAGACCGACATCTCCAAGCTGTTTGCCGCGGGCGTGGTGCCGGGCTTGCTGGCCGTGGCGCTGTACGCTGCGGTGGTCGCGATCAAGGCGCGCCTGTCGCCGCAGAGCCTGCCCCAGGGGGAATTGCACAGCTGGTCCGAGCGGTTCGCCTCGTTGCGCGAGCTGTGGGCGGTGCTGCTGCTGTTCGCCTTTGTGCTGGGCGGCATCTACGGGGGCCTCTTCACCGTGGAAGAAGCCGCCGGCATCGGCTCGATCGGCACGCTCCTGCTGGGCATGGCGCGCGGTCATCTGCGTTGGCCGCAGATCAAGCATGCGCTGATCGATTCGCTGCGCATTTCCTCGGCGATCATGATGATCGTGGTCGGCGCCTTCCTGTTCGGCTACTTCCTCACCATCACCCAGTTCACCCAAAAATCGGTGGACCTGCTGGTGCACCTGCCCATCGGGCCCTATGGCGTGCTGGCCCTGGTGCTGGTGGGCTACTTCATCCTGGGCGCGGTGATGGACGAGTTGGCGATGATCTTGCTCACGGTGCCCATCGTGTTCCCGGTGATGACGCAGCTGGGCTTCGATCCGGTCTGGTTCGGCGTGATCATCGTGATGGCGGTCACCTTCGGCATGATCTGCCCGCCGGTGGGCATGAACGTGTTCGTGATCAACTCGATCGCACGCGATGTGCCCCTGGGCAAGATCTACCGCGGCACCATGCCCTTCATCGCCGTGGACCTGCTGCGCCTGGTGGTCTTGTGCGCCTTCCCGGGGCTCACGCTGTGGCTGCCGAGCATGGTGGGCTGAGCGGGCTTTGACTGTGTAGACAGTACCGACCCTGAAGCACAAGGCGCCCCGCGGGGCGCCTTGTCGTTTTGGGCAACAAAGCCTCAGGCCAGGTGCTTGCCCACGATGCCCGCGAGTTCGAACATCGTGACCTGGTCCTTGCCAAAGACCTCGCGCAGCTTGGCGTCGGCGTTGATGGCGCGCTTGTTGGCCGCGTCCTGCAGGCCATTGGCCTTGATGTAGTCCCAGATTTTCTTGACCACCTCGGTGCGCGCATAGGTGCCGTCGCCAATGACCGCCGCGAGTGCAGCGCTGGGCTTGAGCGTACCCACCGCCGCCTTGCGTGGGGCCTTGGGGGCCGTCGTTTTGGCGGCTTTCTTGGCGGCCGGTGCTTTGGCGGTTTTGGCAGCGGTCTTTGTGGCGGTCTTGCCGAACGGGGTCTTCTTGGCCGCCATCTTGCGCGCCGGGTACTTGCTCTCGCGCGGCTCGAACTCGAAGCTCACCTTGCCCTCTTCGGGGTTCCAGGCCAGGAAGGCTTTGAAGGGGCGGCGTGTGCGCATGCTGACGAATTTGTCGAGCAGGTCGGTCTTGCCGGTGGCCAGCAGCTTGGCGAACTGCTCGCGCTCGACCGGCTGCTGCAGGATGATCTTGCCGCTCTTGAAGTCGCAGCTGGGCGTGGCCTGCGCGTGCGTGGGCACGGCTTTGCTGCAGACGTAGTTGCTGCCGTGCTCGTGCACCGGGCTGCCGCACTTGGGGCAAGCGCCCAGGCTCTCGCTGCCGGCAAAGTCGACGATTTCGCCAGTGTCTTCGTTCTTGTCGTCGCCAAAGTCGAACTCCAGCTTCCACTGGGCCTCTTCTTCGTTGAACTTCAGCGCCAGCTCGGCCACAAAAGGCCAACCGGCTTTGGAGCGGAAGCCCTCGAGCGGGCCGATCTTCTGGTCTCGCAGAAACTGGTCGGCCTCGTGCGTCTCGAAGGTGCGGCCGCCAGGGGATTTGGTGAAGGAAAAACCGCAGCCTTCGCTGGCACCGTCGGCACCGCAGCAGGCGAAGCGGCGGTAGTTCTCTTTGACCACGCCGCCGCACTTGGGGCAGGGCGTGGTCAGGGTGGCGTAGTCGCCGGGCACGGTGTCGCGGTCGTATTCCTTGGCCTTCTTGACGATGCGCTCGGTCATGGCCGCGATCTCGGCCATGAACTGGCCACGGCTGAGCTTGCCTTGCTCCATTTGCGCGAGCTTGTATTCCCATTCGCCGGTGAGTTCGGGCTTGGAAAGTTCCTCGACTTCCAGGCCGCGCAGCAGCGTCATGAGCTGGAAAGCCTTGGCGGTGGGGATCAGCTCGCGGCCTTCGCGCAGCATGTATTTTTCGTTGAGCAGGCCTTCGATGATGGCCGCGCGCGTGGCCGGTGTGCCCAGGCCTTTTTCCTGCATGGCTTCGCGCAGCTCGTCGTCGTCCACCAGTTTGCCCGCGCCTTCCATGGCGCCCAGCAGCGTGGCTTCGGAGTAACGCGCCGGCGGGCGCGTCTTGAGGCCCTTGGCTTCGGCGGTTTCGGTGCGCACCATCTCGCCCGGCTTGACCGCCACCAGCATCTTGGCGTT
>JBDLTR010000141.1:0-12262 GCA_039805705.1 Pseudomonadota bacterium | reverse complement strand
CGGTTGAGCACCGCCGCGACCGCGGTCACCTCTTCCGGGAACATGCCCAGGTTCAGCTCGGTGTTGCATTGCTCGACCATGCCGCGCAGAAAAGCCGGCGTGTTGATGCGGCCCGCCGGCTTGTAGATCGCATGACCGTCGCCACCGACGCGTCGCGCATGGCAAGCGCTGCACTTGTGCTCGGCGATCAGTTGTTCACCCAGCTTGAGGTCGGCCCCTTTGAACAGGGCCGGCTGGGCCATGGCGCTTGGGCCCAGCGCCAACAGGGCCAGGGCCGTCCAGCGTTTGGCGTGGTTCATCTGCAAACTCCTTCGAAGAAACGGCGGGGCCGAGGTGCCCGCAAAAACAAAAGCACGCCCTGGGGCGTGCTTGGATCAGGCCTGGGTCAGGCTCACTTGGCGCCAGCCAGGATCCAGGCGGCCAGCGTTTTGGCGTCGGCGTCGCTCAGCGCGGCTTGGGCAGGCATGGGCACAGGGCCCCACTTGCCGGAGCCGCCGGCCTTGATGCTCTTGGCCAGTTCGTCGGCGCTCTTGCCGGCGTACTTCTTGGCCACGTCTTGGTAGGCGGGGCCGACCAGTTTCTTGTCCACGGCATGGCACGCCATGCAGGCGTTCTTCTTGGCCAGGTCGAGGCTGGCGAAGGCGGGGGCCGAAAACAGGGCCGACAGGGTCAGCACGAGGGTGATGCGTTGCATGTGTGTCTCCTGGAGGGTGAGGTTGAATATAACCAAGGGCTAATTTAACGGAAAAGCACCGAAACACGGGCCCTCGGGGTTACCAAGTTGACTAGGGATTTCACCGAATCCTGGTGGCCCGAAGACTCACAGCGTGAGCAAGCGCTGTTCGTCCAGGATTTCGTAGCGGCGGCCGATTTTGTCGAGCGGGCGAATCAAGCCATCGCGCACAAGGGCACTGATTTCCCGGCTGACGGTTTCGAGTTTGAGGTCGAGCATGGCGCCCATGTCTTCGCGCGCGAAGAAAGACGTCATGTGGGGTTCATCGGCATCGCGCATCTTCAGCGCCAAGCCGGCCACACGCTGCCTGGCGGTGCCAAAGTTGAGTTCGGCCAGCCAGTCTTCGGCGTCCTTGAGGGCATGCTGCCACTTTTGCATCAGGCGCAGGTGCAGCCGCGGCGAATGGGCCGACAGGTGGTGCAGCACCGACAGGGGGATGCGGCACACGCTGGTGGCCACCATGGCCACCGCCTCGGTGTCGTAATGCGCTGTGGCCAGGGCCTCGAGCCCGATCACATCGCCTGGGCGCAGCACGCGCACGATGCGCGCACGCCCATCGGCCGTCGACCGCACCAGCTTCACCATGCCCTTGCGCAAGGTGTAGACCCCGAGGGCAGTCTCCCCTTCGGTGAACAGCACCGCATCGGCGGCGTACTCCAGGTCGTCGATGGGCGTGTGGATCTGGCTGAAGTCCTGCTCGTTGAGGTCAGCAAACAGCACCATGTCGCGGATGCCGCAGCTGCGGCAGTCCGAAGTGCCCTTCCAGGCAGAGTCAATTTTGATGGGGATCACGGCACCGATCAGCGCAGGATGGAACGGATGGGCACTGTAGCAGCGCACGGGCCGCCACAGCGCGTGCCAGCCTCATGACCTCAGATGCTGGCGGGCCTTGGCCAGTCGATCGTCCAGGTAAGGGCCGTAAAAGTCGGGCTGGTAAGCGCCTTCCATGCGCTCGGCCACTTCGCGGCCCCGCGGTCCGAAGAACAGCACGGTGGGGGTGATCGAGATTTTCCAGCGGCGCGCCAGTTCGTCGTGGGTGGTCATGCGGCCCTCGAAATCGCGCACCGTCTGTGCGCTGCGCATGTCCACCTGCACCAAGGGAAAGCCTTCGCGCGCCATCGGCGCCAGGTGGCTTTGCCGGACGATGCGGCAAAACACGCACCCCTCCAGACTCACCATCACCACCAGGGGTTGGCCCTGCTTCAAAGCCTGCGCCAGCTCCTCGCCCAATGCGCGCGCCGTCGGCAGCACCGCCGGCTGCGCCCGACCCAGGGCCGGCCACAACAAGGCGGCCGCCCAGAGCAGGCCATCCCGGCGACGCCAGCGAAGAGGGGGGAATGAAGGGGTGGGCAACATCATGGCTTCAAAGCAGCGAAAATAGCGGGTTCTGCGCGCGTTCGAAAGCCTGACGCGCTTTATATAAGCATACATTGATCAAGAAAGTTTCACCGTGAACCTCGCCAGCTTGCTCGAAACCTGGGGCGATGGCCATGTCTTGGCCGCCTGCGGGGCCGTGCTCGGCCTGCTGTTTGGGCTGTGCGCCCAGCGCAGCCGTTTTTGCGCACGCGCGGCGGTCATCGAGTGTTGCCAAGGGGTGCCAGGCGACCGTTTCAGCGTCTGGCTGCTGGCGTTTGCAGCGGCCGTGGCCGGCACCCAGGTGCTGGTTTTCGCGGGCGCGCTCAAGCCCGAAGCCTCGCGCTTCATCGCTGGCCAGGGCAGCATCTCGGGGGCGGTGATCGGCGGCCTGCTGTTTGGCGCGGGCATGATCCTCACCCGCGGCTGCGCCAGCCGTTTGCTGATCCTCTCGGCCAACGGCAATTTGCGTGCACTGCTGTCGGGCCTGGTGTTCGCCGTCACGGTGCAAGCCAGCATCGCCGGCTGGCTGGCGCCCCTGCGCCAACAGGTGGCGGCCTGGTGGGCCATCGACGGCGGCAGCGGGCGCAGCCTGCTGGCCAGCACGGGGCTAGGTGCCACCGGCGGCTTGGTGCTGGCCCTGCTGGGTTTGGCGGTGGCGGCCTATGTGTACACCCGCCAGCACCGTGGCCGCTACTGGCTGGCGATCGGCGCCCTGCTGACCGGCTTGACCATCGCCCTGGGCTGGGGCTTGACCCAGGCGATCGCCAATGCTTCTTTTGAAGCGGTGCAAATCCAAAGCCTGAGCTTTGCCGGCCCCTCGGCCGAATGGCTGATGCGCGTGCTCTCGAGCGCCTCCGTGCCAGGTTTTGGTTTTGATGCCGGACTCTTGCCCGCCACCTTCATCGGCTCCCTGCTGGCGGGCCTGGTCTGGCGCGAGTTCCGTTTCGAGGGCTTCAAGACCGAAAACAAGCTCGGGCACTACATCACCGGCGCCGTGCTGATGGGCTTTGGCGCGGTGCTGGCCGGCGGCTGCACCGTGGGCGCGGGCATGACCGGCGGTGCGCTGTTTGCCCTGACCGCCTGGCTGACCCTGATCGCCATCTGGGTGGGGGCTGGCCTGTCCTGGAAGCTGCACCAGCGCATGGGCTGGGCGGTCTGAGCGCGCAGGCCTTGACCCTGGTCAAGGCCACAAGGCCCTCGGCCGTTACCATATCAGCAATGACTGATATGAAGGAGCGGACATGGGCATGGCGCAATGGCTGGAAGCCTGGGGCGATCGGCCGGTATTGGCGGTCGGCGGCTTGCTGATCGGTCTGGGCTTTGGTTTTCTGGCCCAGCGTTCGCGCTTTTGCCTGCGCGCTGCCGTGGTGGAGTTCTGGCACCAACGCTTTGGCGAAAAGCTCAGCGTCTGGCTGCTGGCGTTTTCAGCGGCCGTGATCGGCGTGCAGCTGCTGGCGTATTTCAACCTGCTCGACACCGGCAACGCCCGCCAGATCGCCTCGCGCGGCAGCCTCTCGGGGGCCCTGATTGGCGGCCTGATTTTTGGTGCCGGCATGGTGATGACGCGCGGCTGCGCCAGCCGCTTGCTGGTGCTGTCGGCCAACGGCAATTTGCGCGCCCTGCTCTCGGGCCTGATCTTCGCGGTCACTGCGCAAGCCGCGTTGGCCGGCGCACTCTCGCCCTTGCGCACCGAAATCAGCAGTTGGTGGACGGTCGAGGGCGGCGCCGCGCGCGACCTGCTGGCCTGGTTGCACCTGGGGCACGGCGGCGGCCTGATGCTGGGCCTGGTGTGGCTGGCCGCGGCCTTGTTCTTTGCCTGGCGCAACCGCGCCAGCAGCCACTGGATGTGGATCGGCGGCATCGGCACCGGCCTGGCGGTGGCCGCGGCCTGGGGTTTTTCGCAATGGGTGGCGCGCGAGAGTTTCGATCCGGTGCAAATCCAGGGCCTGACCTTCAGCGGCCCCTCTGCCGAGTGGCTGATGCGGGTGGTGCAATGGCCCGCCCCCGAGATCGGCTTTGATTTTGGCCTGATGCCCGGCGTTTTCCTGGGCTCCTTCCTGGGCGCGGTGGTGGGCCGCGACTGGAAGCTCGAAGGCTTCAAAGACGGCTACAGCATGCGCCGCTACATCGCTGGCGCCGTGTTCATGGGTTTCGGCGCCATGCTGGCGGGCGGCTGCGCCGTGGGCGCAGGTGTGACCGGCGGCAGCATCTTCGCGCTGACGTCTTGGCTGAGCCTGGTGAGCATGTGGGCTGGCGGCGGCCTGGCCGACCGTTGGCTCGACGGCCCCGCGCAGACCACCGCGCCGTGAGCGCAGCGCCCGCGGCGCGCTGCGGGCTCACTTGCCGCTGAGGTATTCGGCCACAGCGGCCATTTCCAGCGGTGTCATCTTGCTGGCGATGGCGTGCATCACCGCGTTGTCGTTGGTGCGCTCGCGCTGGTTGAACTGCTTGAGCTGGGTCTCGGTGTAGCTGGCAAACTGGCCGGCCAGGCGCGGCAGGCTGGAAGTGCCCCTGGCTTCAGGACCGTGGCAGCTGGCGCAAGCGGCCAGGCCGCTGAACTTGTTGCCCTGGTGGTAAATGTATTGGCCCACCGCCGCCAAACCCTTGTCTTTCGGGGCTTCGGGCGGATGCGACTGCTTCTCGAAGAACTTGCCCAGCGCGACCATCTCGTCTGGCGTGAGCTTGGCCACCATGTCGGCCATGGCCGTGCTCTTGCGCTTGCCGCTCTTGAAGTTTTCAAGCTGCTTGGCGGTGTACTCCCAATGCTGGCCCGCCAGACGTGGGAAGACCTCGCTCGAAGACTCCCCCTCCATGCCATGGCAGACAAAGCACACGCCACCAACGATTTTTTTCGCGCGCGCCTCGTCGGCTTGCGCCCAAGCGCCGGCCATGCCCGACAGCAAGGCGAGCGCCAGTGTGGCCTGGGCCATGCGTTGAATTCGTTTCATGCTCATTCTCGAATATGACGATCGAAAAAAACGCCGCTTGTCTGTCGACAGCGGCGTTGGACGCTGCCTGGCATCAGGCCAGCGTGTCGGCCCAGATGTTGCGGGCCCAAGCCAGCGCGTAGCGCCCCTCGAGCTCGTTGGCCGCGGCGGACACGCCCCCCGAACCCGGCACCGTGAGCATGGTTTTCTTCTCGGCGTCGTAGCGGTGCACGCTGGCCACGTGGACCACGTCTTCGGCGCTGACAAAGCTGTAGCAGGTGTTGTTGTAGATCGGCAGCGGGTTGACCTGCTTGCCGGTGAGCAAGGCGACCACGGCGGCGGCGCAGGCCTTGCCGTGCTGGTTGGCCATGTGGCCCGACTTGGGCATGGCCGGCGCGATCTGGATGGCGTCGCCCAGCACGTGCACGTTCGGCGCGGCCTTGGACTCGAAGGTCAGGAAGTCGACTTCGCACCAGCGCTTGTTGGCCGTGGCCAGGCCGGCGTTGACCGCCACATCGCCCGCGCGCATGTTCGGGATGACGTTGAGCACCGAGGCCTTGACGTCTTCGTTGAACTCGAACTTGAGCGTGTTGGTGGCCGCATCGACGTCGGTGACGTTGTGCTTGGGACGGTACTCGATGATGCCCTTGTAGCGCTCGGCCCAGGCCTTCTTGAACAGCGGGCCTTTGGAGGTCACGTCGTCGTTGGCGTCGAGGATCAGCACCTTGCTCTTGGGCTTGGCCTTGCTGAGGTAACTGGCCACCTGGCAAGCACGCTCGTAAGGGCCCGGCGGGCAGCGGTAGGGGGCCAGCGGGATCGACATCGCGAACACACCGCCATCGGGCATGGCTTCGAGCTGCTTGCGCAGCGCCACGGTTTGTGCGCCGGCCTTCCAGGCGTGCAGCACCTTGTCCTGGGCGCCGGGCTTGGCCATGCCAGGCAGCGACTCCCACATGAAGTCCACGCCAGGCGAGACGATCAGGCGGTCATAAGGCAGCTCGCTGCCACCCGCGAGCTTGACGATGCGCTTGGCCGCATCGATGCTGGCCACGCGGTCCTTGACCATCTGCACGCCATGGCGCTTGACCAGGTTGTCGTAGGGCGTGGTGATGTCGGCCATGGTCTTGCTGCCACCGATCACCAGGTTGGAGATCGGGCAGGAGATGAAGGCGTCGTTGGGTTCGACCAGGGTGACCTGGATCGCGCCTTCGGACCACATGCGGATGTATTTGGCGGCGGTGGCCCCGGCATAACCCGCGCCGATCACCACGACCTTGGGGCCCTTGCCACCCACGGTGGCACAGCCCGAAACCAGACCCAGGGCACCCAGTGCGGAGCCCGCTTGCAAAATTTGACGGCGCTGCATGCTGGTGCTCCTCACTTCTTCTGGGCGGCAAAGTAGCCGGCGATGGCGACGATCTGCTCGTCGGTGTAGCCCTTGGCCAGCTGGTGCATGATGGTGGCGGGCTTGCGGCCGGCCTTGAAGTCCAGCATCTTCTTGACGATGTCGTCCTTGTTGACGCCGGCCAGGCTTTCCATGCCCGGTTGCGCGCGGCCATCGGTGCCGTGGCAGTTGGCGCAGGCGGCGGCCCAGCTGCGCACCTGCAAGGCGTCTTGTGCCTGCGCCAGACCGGTGCAGGCCATCACGGCCAGGGCCGTCAAAGCGTGTGAAAGCTTCATGAACACTCCTTCAATGAACGGCTGCATCCCTCAAGGACGCAGGTAGACAAAACCTTCTTTGGCCTGCAAGCGGGCCACCTCGGCCACGCCGGAAGGCACGACCTTGCTTTCCATCACCAGCTTGTCGGCCGCAATTTTGCGCGAGACCAGGGTGTTGTTGCAGACGCGGAACTCGACGCCCTTGTTGGCCAGGTCGCTGACGCTGCCAGCAAACGGCTGGTCCAGCTGGTTGGTGGCGCCGTCGATCAGGAAGTCGATGCCCAGGCCGTGGGTGACGACGACGATCTTGGCGCTGGGGTCGGCCGCCAGGTGGTTGCGGATGTTGCCGATGGCGCGCGAGGCCTGCGGGATGCCTTCACTCAGGTGGTAGACCACCTTGATCTGGGCGAGCGCCAGGCCCGACAACATCAGGCCCAGCACCAGCGCGAGCAGTCTCTTCATTCGTATCTCCTTATGTATCAATGTTAGCGTTGACCTGAGCGGGTTCAGAGCAGTGAAAACCCGGCTTCAAACTGACGGCGGGCTTTCACTGGCGATTTGCACACACACCGCGCGGCACAGCGACACCACCTTGTCGTTGATGATTCGGTAGTAAATCTGCACGCCCTCGCGGCGCTTGCCCAGCACCCCCGCCTGGTAGAGCGTGTTCAGGTGCTGCGACATGTTGGGCTGGGTGGTGTTGATCTCGCCGAGCAGTTCGCCCACGTTCTTCTCGCCGTTGCACAAGGCGCTGATGATGCGCAGGCGCATGGGTGCGGACATGACGCGAAACACCTCGGCCGCTTTTTCAAAGACTTCTTCGGGCCGAGGATCGGTGTCATCCACCAGGGGTTTGGTCTTTTTGACCGTGTTGGGACTGGACATGGGGGTCATCGAATAGATGGCCGATTGTCACCGAAAAGACCCGGGCTGGCGTGCCGGGCGCCTGGGCGCGCTGCTACAGTGCTGGCCGATACCAGCTTGCTTTCGAGGAGAACCGCATGAGCGCCTACCTGGTGGTCGACACCGACCTGACCGATCCCGAGCACTACGAGCAGTACAAACTGCGCGCCAAACCCATCGTCGAAGCCCATGGCGGACAGTACCTGGCCCGCGGTGGGGCCATGGACTTCAAGGAAACCGAGCTGTGGAAACCCAAGCGCATGGTGCTGATCCGCTTTGACTCGGTCGAGCAGGCCCAGCGCTTTTACAACTCGGCCGAGTACCAGGCGGTGCTGCCGATCAGCCAGCGCGCTGCCAAGCGTACCGTGGTCATCCTCGAGGGGGTGTGATCCGGCCGCTCTGGGCCTGGCCGATCAGGCCGGCCCATGCCGCAGCGTGCGGCTGAGCAAGACCACCGGGATCAGCCCCACCAGCACCAAGGCCAGCGAGGGCAAAGCGGCCTCGCCCAAGCGCTCGTCGCGCGCCAGCTGGTAGGCCACCACGGCCAGCGTGTCGCTGTTGAACGGCCGCAGCACCAAGGTCACCGGCAGCTCTTTCATCACATCCACGAACACCAGCAGCGCTGCGGCCACCGTGGTGCGCCGCAGCAAGGGCGCGTGCACCTGGCGCAGCAAGCCCCAACCGGTCACGCCCAGCATGCGCGCCGAATCGTCCAGGCTGGTGGGGATGCGGGCGTAACCGCTGTGCACCGACTGCAAGGCCACCGCACAAAAACGCACCATGTAGGCCCAGACCAAACCGAGCGAAGTGGCGGTGATCCAGGCCCCGGCCGAAGATGCAGGCCAAGTCTGCTGCAGCCAGCCCACCGGCAGCAGCAAGCCCACCACCACCACCGCCCCCGGGATCGCGTAGCCCACGCCCACCACCTGGGCCAGCGCGCGGCCCCAGAAATGGCCCTGCTGGCGCGCGGTGAACGCCAGCCACAAGGCCAAACCCACCGCCAGCGTGGCGGTGATGGCGCCCAAGCGCAGGCTGTTCCAGGCCCAGTCGCCAAAACGCGCCCAGGGCAAAACGTCCTCACTGCCCACCAACGCGCGCAACAAGATCAGCACCGGCAGCACAAAGCCCAAAAGCACCGGCAGCACGCACACCAGCCAGGCCAGGACTTGCGCAGCGCCGCCCAAGCGCACCGGCCGGGCTTCCGCCGCGCCCTGACGTGCCTCGCGGCCGGGTGCAAAGCGCATGCGGCGCTCGGCCCGCTGTTCCAGCTGCAAGAGCAGCAGCACCACCACCAGCAACACCGTGGCCAGCTGCGCCGCGGCCACCCGGTTGTCCATGGACAGCCAGGCTTTGTAGATGCCCGCGGTGAAAGTCTGGATGCCAAAGTAACTGGACACGCCAAAGTCCGCCAGCGTCTCCATCAGCGCCAAGGCCATGCCCGCCGCCAAGGCCGGCCGCGCCAGCGGCAAGGCGATCTCGCGGATGCGCCGGTGCAGCGGCGCCCCCAGCAAACGCGCCGCTTCCATCAGGCTGGCGGCCCGCTCGACCAGCGCGGTGCGTGCCAGCAAATACACATAGGGATAGAGCGAGACGGTGAACACCGCGGCCGCGCCCCAGACATTGCGCACATCGGGCCACAGCGCGCCCTGCCAACCGAAAGCCTCGCGCAAGGCCACCTGCAAGGGACCGCTGAACTGCAAAAAGTCGGTGTAGGCATACGCCACCACGTACGCTGGCATGGCCAGCGGCAAGAGCAGCAACCACTCGAACAACACCCGCCCGCGGAACTCGAACAGGGTCACCGTGGCCGCGGTGGCCAAACCCAGCACCGCCACCCCCAGCGCGACCAGCAGGCACAGCAGCAGCGAGGTGCCTGCGTAGTCGGGCAGCACGGTGGCCACCATCTCGCGCAAAAGATCGCCGGTCTGTGGCGTCCATTGCAACCACGAACCCAGCACCGCGAGCACGGGCAGGGCCAGCGTCAGGGCCAGCAGGGCAAACAGCGATGCGCCCAGCCTGGACAGGCTGGCAGGGATAAAGCGGGGCATGGCCGAGATTGTAGAAGTGCCCCTCCTACAATACCCGCATGTTCCTGGAGATCAGCCAACTCGATGTGCGCTACCCCGGCCGCGACACGCCCTCGGTGCGTGGCGTGACCCTGGGCTTGCGCGCAGGCGACATTGGCGTGCTGATCGGTCCCTCGGGCTGCGGCAAAACCACTTTGCTGCGCGCCGTCGCTGGGCTGGAGCCGGTCTCGGCCGGGCGCATCCATGTGGCCAAGCGGGTGGTCAGCGAAGCGGGCCACACCGAACCGGCCGAACGCCGACGCGTCGGCATGGTGTTCCAGGACTACGCCCTGTTCCCGCACATGAGCGTGGCCCGCAACGTGGCCTTCGGCCTGCACAACCTGCCCAAAGCCCAGCGCGCCGAGCGCGTGCGCGAGGTGCTCAGCCTGGTCGGCCTGGAAGCTGCGGCCGAGCGCTACCCACATGAGCTCTCGGGCGGCCAGCAGCAGCGCGTGGCGCTGGCGCGCGCACTGGCCCCCCAGCCCGATTTGCTGCTGCTGGACGAGCCGTTTTCCAACCTCGATGTGGACCTGCGCGAGCGCCTGGCGCTGGAGGTGCGCAACATCCTCAAAGCGGCCAAGGCCACCGCCCTGCTGGTCACGCACGACCAGCTCGAGGCCTTTGCCATCGGCGATGTGATCGGTGTGATGCACGAAGGGCAGCTGCACCAGTGGGACGACGCCTACAGCCTTTATCACCGCCCGGCCACACGCTTTGTCGCCGACTTCATCGGCCACGGCGTGTTCACGCCCGCCACCCTGCGCGAGGTCAATGGCCAGGTGGTGGTCGACACCCCGGTGGGCACCCTGACCGACGTGGCCGAATGCCCCCTGCCCTGCGCTTTCGAGGGCGGCGATTGCGATGTGCTGCTGCGCGCCGACGACATCGTGCACGACGACCACGCCCCCGTGAAAGCCGAAATCATCCGCAAGGCCTTCAGGGGTTCCGAATTTCTCTACACCCTGCGCCTGCACAGCGGCCACACCGTCATGGCCCACGTGCCCAGCCACCACGACCACACCGTGGGCGAGTGGATCGGCATCCGCGCCGAGGTCGACCATGTGGTGACCTTCAACCGGGCCTGTCCGGTGGAGCACCGTGAGCTGTGCCAGATGCCGTGCGCCCGCCATGCCGCCGGTGACTGTCAGCCCCACGAGACCCAACCGGTGCGCTGGGCTCCCAAGGTCTGATCAGGCCTGGGGTTCGCGCAGCGCCTGCACCGCCTCGCGCAAATCCATGGCCCACTGCCGACGGTCTCGCCCGTCGGCGCTTTGCGGCAAGCCAAAACAGACCACCGCGGTGATCGGCGGCGCCGTGAGCGTGCGCCAGATCGAGCCCAGCAGCGTATCGTCGCCGATGTAGCAAGGCGCCAGCGTGGGCTGGCCGGAGGCGGCGTCGACAAAGCGCAAGGCCATGGGTTGCACCGGCGCCTGGGCCTCGATCGCCGCCTGGATCAGGTTGGCGTGAAAAGGCAACAAGGACTGGCCGTCGCTGGTCGTGCCCTCGGGAAAGACCGCCACCACATCGCCCTCTTGCATGGCCTGGGCCATGTCGCGCACCATGCGCAAAGCGTCTTTGCGGCGGCTGCGCTCGATGTAGAGCGTGCCGGCCGCAGTGGCCAAGGTGCCCACCAGCGGCCAGTCCCGGATGTCGGACTTGGACACAAAGCGGCAGTAGCGGGCCGCGTGGATCACCAGAATGTCGAGCCAGGAAATGTGGTTGGCCACCAGCAAGGCCGGGCCCAACGCCACCGGCTGGCCCGACACCTGAAGGTGGATGCCCCACAGCGCAAGAAACTGCAGTGCCCACACCTGCACCTGCTCTTCGCGGGCCTCGGTGCCCAGGCGCGGGAAGTGCCGCGCGATGATCCACAGCCCACGCAGCACGTGGGCCAGACCGCGCAGGATTTTCCAGAGCGCGCGCAGGGTGCTCATGGACGGCAGCGGCGGTCATCCCCGGGCTTGGTCCGAGGCCCCCTGGGTTCTCCGGTCAAGCCGGCGAATGACACGGTGGTGACCAGCCCTGGCCTGAACCCAGGGTTCATGCTTCGAAAGCCACGTGGCCGCCCACCAGCGTGGCCCGCACACGGCCCGGCAACTCGTAGCCCGAAAACGGCGTGTGCTTGCCCTGGCTGCGCAGGTGTTCGTCGGTCACAGCCCAGTGGCCTTCGGTGCTGAGCAGCACCACATCGGCGACCGCGCCCACCGCCAAGTGCCCGACCGAGCCCTGCAGCGTGGACAGGCTGGCCCCCAAGACCTTGGCGGGCCCTGCCGTGACCGTGGCCAGCGCACGCGCGAGGTCCAGCTGTTCGTCCTGGCCCCACTTCAGCGCCAGGCTCCAGAGCAGCTCCAGGCCGGTGGCACCGGGCTCGGCCTCGGCAAAGGGCAAGGCCTTGGCGTCGGCGTCGACTGGGGTGTGGTCGGACACCAGTGCGTCCAGCGTGCCGTCGGCCAGCGCGGCGCGCAGCGCCTCGCGGTCGCGCTGCTGACGCAGCACAGGCGTCAGGCGCGCACGGCTGTCGAAGTAGCCCATGTCGACGTCGGTCAGGTGCAGCGAGTTGATGCTCACATCGGCCGTCACCGCCAGGCCTTCGGCCTTGGCCTGGCGCACCAGTTCGA
>JBDLTR010000140.1:0-5868 GCA_039805705.1 Pseudomonadota bacterium | reverse complement strand
GGCACGGTCAGTGGTGCGGTGGCGGGCGACACGCTGACGCTGGACAGCAGTGGCGTGAGCCTGGCCTACAACAGCGCGCGGGTGGCCGGTGCGAGCAGCATCAGCGCCACTGGCACGCTGGCCTTGGGCATCAGCGGCAGCAACGGCAGCCAGCTCTCCGACTACAGCTCCAGCGTCCCCGCGCTGGCCAGCGTGGCCGGCACCATCACGCCCAAGGCGCTCAGCGCCAGCGCCAGCATTGGCGGTGCCTTGAGCAAGACCTACGACGGCAGCACCCAGGCACTGGGCGCCACGGTGAGCGGCAGCATTTCGGGGGGCCTGGCCGGTGACTCGCTCTCGCTCGACATCGGCGGGCTCAGCCTGGCCTACAACAGCGCGCGTGTGGCGGGTGCCAACAGCATCATCGTCGCCAGCGGCACGCTGGGGTTTGGCATGGTCGCGTCCAGCCTGGGCAGCCAGGCCAGTGACTACAGCTTCAGCGCACCGACCGTGGCCCCGGCCAGCGCCAGCATCACGCCGCGCGTGCTGGTGGCCAGCCTGGGCAATGTGGGGGTGAGCAAGACCTATGACGGCACCACCGCTGCGCCTGCTGGTTTTGCGCCTGTCTGGAACGTGCGGGGTTTGCTCGATGGCGACACCGCCGCGAACCTGAGCTTTGCTTCGGCCGCTTACAACAGCCAGAACGTGGCGCAGGCCACGCAAGTGCTGGTGACGGTGGCAGGCCAGTCGATCGGGTCGATCACCGGCAGCCTGAACTCGGCCGCCAGCGACTACGCGCTGTCCTCGTCCTCGGCCAGCGTCACGGCCAGCATCACGCCCAAAACCGTGGCGCTCACCGGTCTGCAAGTGGCCAACAAGACCTACGACGGCACCACCACCACCACGGTCACCGATTGGGGCTCGGTCAGCACCGGCGTGGGCAGCGAAACCCTCTTGCTCAACCACGGTGCCGCGGTCTTCGACAGCGCCAACGCGGGCAGCCGCACGGCCACGGCCACGGGCTACAGCTTGCAAAATGGCGGCAGCGGCGGCCTGGCCAGCAACTACCAGCTGGCCAGCACCAGCGCGAGCACGACCGCCACCATCGACAAAGCCGCACTGACCATCGCGGCCAACAACGATGCCAAGTTTGTGACCACCAGCGATGTGGCCCATTTTGCGGGTGTGAGCTACAGCGGTTTTGTCAACGGCGAAACCAGCGCGGTGCTGAGCGCAGCGCCGAGCATCGCCCGCAGCAACGCCAGCGTGCACACCGCCGGCACCTACAGCGGTGCCTTGGTGCCCTCGGGCGCTGCGGCCAGCAACTACAACATCCAGTATGTCAACGGCGACTTCACCATCGTGCCGGCCAACCAGTTGCTGGTGCGCCTGAACAACCTGTCCACCGCATACGGCAGCGCCGCCACTTACAGCATCGCCAGCGCCAGCTACTTCGACGCCGATGCACAGCAGGTGGTCACGCTGGCCGACAGCGCGGTGCGCGCGGGCAACGTGGCGACGGTCCACGATGGCGCCGGCGGCAGCGCTTCGTTCACCCTCGCCCCGCTCAACGCCAGCCGCTCGTCGGCGCAGCTGCTGCGCGTGGGTACCTACCAACTTGGCAGTGCGGGCACCGTCACCGAGAACAGCCAGAACTTCAGCAACACGGTCACCGTGGTTGGCGCGCACACCGTCACCCCCAAGGCGCTGGCCGCGGTCACGACCAGCGGCATCGCCAAGACCTACGACGGCAGCACCGGCATGCTCGGTGTGGCGTTTGCCTTGACCGGTGTGGGCAGCCACACCGGCGTCGAGGCCAGCGATGCGGTCACTGTTTCCGGCAATGGCGACTTCGCCAGCAAAAACGCGGGCAGCAACGTCGGCTACACGGTGAACAATCTGGCGCTCGGGGGCGCGGACGCCAGCAACTATTACCTGGCAGCCGGCAGCAGCTTTTCGGGCAGCGATGGCACCATCGCGCCCAGGGCCCTGGTGATCAGTGCGCGGCCGGACCACAAAACCTTTGACGGCAGCACCCGTTCAGGGTTGGTGCCGCAGCACGCGGGTTTGGGCAGTGGGCCCGACGCACCGACCTCGGGCCTGCTCGCCGGCGACAGCCTGTCGGACCTGACGCAGGCGTTCGACAGCAGCGCGGTGGGCCAACGTGCTTTGAACGTCACGGCGTACACCCTGGCCGATGGCAACGGCGGTCACAACTACAGCGTCACCCTGGTGCCCGCCAACGGCAGCATCGTGGCCATCCAGCCGCCACCACCGCCCCTGCCACCGGTCAGCACACCGCCGGGCGGCAGCACGGACCGCGGTCAGGACGGGACAGGCGCTGGCGGCGGCACCGACACGGGCACGGGCACGGGCGGGGGCTTTGGCCCAGGCGACGGTCCTGACCAGCGCGGCGGCCCAGACCGAGGTCCGGACCGAGGCCCAGACCCAGACCGGGGCACAAGCCCGGGGGGAGGGCCGGACACCAGCGGTGGCACAGACCGTGGTGACGGCGCAGGCGGTGGTTCCGGGGGGGGCTCGGGTGCCGAGACCGGCAGCCGCAGCGGCGGAGGGTCCGGGGGCGGCTCAGGCGCGGGCCAGGGTTCTGCCGACACAGGCCACAACGCCCAGGGCGGGTCCAGCGCCAGCGTGCGGGTGATGCCGGTGCGCGACGTGGCCTCCGACCAAGTGGGCTTGACGCGGGTGTATGTCCCGCGCGAGCTGATCGGTGTGGATGGGGGCTTCAGCTTCACGGTCGCCCTGCCAGCGCTGGAGCGGCCCGAAGCCGTGGCCCGGGCCACGCTGCGCGACGGCGCACCCTTGCCGGCTTGGCTCCGCTTCGACGGCAAGGCGCTGCGTTTCACCGCCAGCAAGGTGCCTGTGGGCGGCTTGCCCTTGTCGGTGCGGGTGCAGCAGGGCGCGCTGGTGCTCGAGGTGGACCTGTTCGAGGCCGCGACACCCTGAACGGGCCGCGACAACTGATTTCCGTTCTGCGGAAATCTGGCCGACGCGGCAAGTGGCGTGCCCAGAATGGTGGCTCTGATCACACCAGGAGCACCCCCGCATGAAACTCGCCAGCCTCAACCAAGGTGGCCGTGATGGCACGCTGATCGTCGTCAGCAAGGACCTGACGCGCGCCGTCGCGGTCACCCACATCGCCAAGACCCTGCAGGAGGCCATCGAACGCTGGCAAACCGTGCGTCCTGCGCTCGAAGCGGTGAGCGCCCAGCTCGCGCGCGGCGAGGCCGCCAACGCGTTTGCGATCGATGTCGACGCGCTGGCCAGCCCCTTTCCGCGCGCCTTCCAGTTCCTCGACGGCTCGGTCTACCTGCACCACATGGAAAAAGCGCGCAAGGCGCGTGGCGCCGAGATGCCGCCCAACTACAAGACCGAGCCGCTGATGTACCAGGGCCTGTCGGACCGTTTCATCGGGCCGCGCTCGCCGATGGTCATCCCGGACGAGGCCTTGGGCCTGGACTACGAGGCCGAGTTGGCGGTGGTGGTCGATGACGTGCCCATGGGCACGCCGGCCAGCCAGGCCAGCCAGCACATCCAGCTCTTGATGCTCTTGAACGACTACACCTTGCGCACCCTCACACGCAGCGAACTGCCCAAGGGCTTTGGCTTCATGCAGGCCAAGCCGACCAGCGCGTTCTCGCCGGTGGCGGTCACGCCCGATGAGTTGGAGGGCTACTGGGACGGCGAGAAGCTGGACCTGCCGATCCTCTCTTACATCAATGGCGAACCCATGGGCTGTGCCAACACCGCGCGCGACATGTTCTTCACCTACCCCACGCTGATCGCGCACGCCGCGCGCACCCGCTCGCTGAGCGCGGGCACCATCATCGGCGCCGGCGCGGTGTCCAACCTGGATGCGAGCACCGGCTATGCCTGCCTGGCCGAAAAACGCGCCGACGAAGAACTGCGCGATGGCAAGGCCACCACGCCGTGGCTGCGCGTGGGCGACCGCGTGCGCATCGACATGGTGGACGGGCAAGGCGCCTCCATCTTCGGCGCCATCGACAACGTTGTGGCCAAAGGCTGAGGCGACCATGTTGGTGGAAATGCGCACCTACACCACGCACCCTGGGCGCTTGCGCGAGTACCTCGCGCTGTACCAGGCCGAGGGCCTGGCCATCCAGCAGCGCATCCTGGGGCGCATGGTCGGTTACTACAGCAGCGAAATCGGCGAGCTCAACCAGGTGGTGCACCTGTGGGCCTACCAGGACCTCAACGAACGCAGCGAGCGCCGCGCCGCCTTGCTGGCCGACCCCGGCTTCAAAGCCTATGTGCACAAGATGCTGCCCCTGCTGGTCAAGCAGGAGTCGCGCATCCTCAACCCCACCGCGTTTTTCACACCCACTTGGCAGGCCCTGCCGGGCAGCGCCGAGTCCACGTCCCAGCCTTGAAGAGGAGACACCATGCTCTGCAAAAAACTCCACCATGCGGCTTTTCGCTGCCGCGATGCCCGTGAAACCGTCGATTTCTACACCCAGATCCTGGGCTTGAAGTTTTCCCACGCCATGGGCGAAGACCATGTGCCTTCGACCGGCAAGTACAGCCCGCACGTGCACATCTTTTTCGAGATGGAAGACGGCAGCAACATCGCCTTCTTCGAATGCCCGCAAGACGAGGGCGAGCCTTCGGGCCGCGACCCGCAGACGCCGGGCTGGGTGCAGCACTTCGCCTTCGAGGTGCAAGACGTGCCCACGCTGATGCAAGCCAAAAAAGACCTGGAGGCCAAGGGCCTGGACGTGGTGGGCCCCACCAACCACGACGACTTCATCACCTCGATCTATTTCTTCGACCCCTCGGGTCACCGCCTGGAGCTGACCGCGCGCACCTGCCACGATCCGGTGCGCCTGCAGCAGTTCGTGGACGAAGCCCCCCAAGTGCTCGCGCTGTGGGAGAAGACGCACGACTGGTCCCAGCGCCACACCCTGTTTGGCGGCGCCAGCGGTTACCAGCGCCAAGAGACCAAAGCCTGAACACACTTTCAAACACCACAGGAGACACACCCATGCGACAACTGCTCACCGGCTTGGCCTTGGCACTCAGCGCCAGCCTGGCCCTGGCCCAAAACTTCCCCGACAAGCCGATCACCCTGGTGCAGGGTTTTGCGGCGGGTGGCAATGCCGACACCATCGCGCGCATCGTGGCGCAGGGCCTGTCCAAGGAGCTGGGCCAAGCGGTCGTGGTCGAGTCCAAAACCGGGGCGGGCGGCAATGTGGCCAGCACCGCCGTGGCCCGCGCCCGCGCCGATGGCCACACCCTGATCTTGCTGACCGGCGGCCACGCGGTTTCTGCCGCCATGTACAAGGCTTTGGCCTTTGAGCCGATCGAAGACTTCGACTGGCTCAGCATGGTCACCCGCTTCCCCTTTGTGCTGGCCACCGCCAGCGACAGCCCCTACAAAACCGTGGGCGATGTGGTGCGCGCTGCCAAGGCCGCGCCGGGCACCGTGACCTTCAGCTCGGTCGGCATTGGCTCGACGCAACACCTCTCGGGCGAGTTGTTCCAGGCCATGGCCGGTGTCCAGCTCAACCACATCCCCTACCGCGGGGGCGCTGCGCCGCTGCAAGACGTGCTGACCCGCCGGGTCGACCTGATGTTCGATTCGGTCACGGTGACCAAGGGCCAGATCGAGACGGGCAAGCTGCGGGCGCTGGGGGTGACCTCTGCCGAGAGCACGCCCTTGCTGCCGGGCGTGCCGCCGCTGCGCGAAGCGGTCAAAGACTTCGAGGTCACCTCGTGGACGGCGATCGCCGCGCCCAAAGGCCTGCCGCCCGCCGTGGCCCAAAAAATCCATGCGGCGGTGCTCAAGACCCTGGCCGATCCGGCGGTGGTCAAGCAGCTCGAAGGCACCGGCGGCGTGGCCAGCCCGACGGC
>JBDLTR010000139.1:0-22725 GCA_039805705.1 Pseudomonadota bacterium | reverse complement strand
CTGACCGCGGCCGAGGTCATGCATGCCCAGCCGCGCACCATCCGCCAGGACGCGCTGGCGGTGGAAGCCGCCGAGCTCATGGAGCAGCACCGCATCACCAGCATCCTGGTGGTCGATGAGGCCGGGGTGCTTTGTGGTGCGCTCAACAGCAACGACCTCATGCGCGCCAAGGTGATCTGATGCGAGCCCTGCAGCCTGTGCTCCAGTACCCGCCCGAGCTGCTGCTGCAGGCCCAGGGCATCCGCGTGGTGTTTTTCGATGTCGATGGCGTGCTCACCGACGGCGGCTTGTATTTTGATGGCGAGGGCGAATCGCTCAAGCGCTTTTCGGTGCTCGATGGCCAAGGCCTCAAGCTGTTGCAGCAAGCGGGCATCACCCCGGCGGTGATCACCGGCCGCGACTCGGCGCCGCTGCGCCTGCGCATGAAGGCGCTGGGCATCGCGCATGCGCGTTTTGGCACCGAAGACAAATTGCCGGCAGCCCAGGCCATCCTGGCGGCCTTGGGCCTCGATTGGTCGCAGGCGGCCGCCATGGGCGACGATTGGCCCGATCTGCCGGTGATGCAGCACGCGGCCTTTGCCTGCGCACCGGCCAATGCCCATGCGCAAAACAAAGCCATCGCCCACCACGTGACGGCTGAGCGCGGTGGCGAAGGCGCTGCGCGTGCGCTGTGCGATTTGCTGCTGGTGGCCGGCGGCCACTACGCCCGCTTGCTGGCGCAGGTGGGCGTGCATGCGCACCGGGGCCCCTCGGCATGAGCCTGTGGCTGCGCTTGCGCCGCGGCATCGACCGGCTCACGCTGTACCTGCCGCTCTTGGTGATGGCGGTGCTGGCCATGGGCAGTTGGTGGCTGGTGCGCAGCATGCCCGAGCTCTGGCGTGCCCCGCTCGATCCACAGGTGCGCAAGGAGCCCGATTACCACCTGGCGCATTTCGCCACCGAGGCCTTCAACGCCCAAGGCCAACGCACCCGCCAGCTCAGTGGCGACGAAGCCCGCCACTACCCCGACAGCGAGGAGCTGCACATCGACCGCGTGCGCTTCGCCGCCCGCAACGAAGCTGGCCAAGAGGTGCAGGCACAGGCTTTGCGCGGGATCGCCACCGACGACGGCGAGCGCGTGACCCTGCTGGGCCAGGTGCATGTGCTGCGCCCAGCCCAGGGCACGCTGCCCCGCCTCGAACTGCACGGCGAGCAGGTGGTGGCCTTGCAAAAGCAGGAGCGCTTGCGCTCGGACCAGCCGGTGCAGATCGTCCGTGGCGCTGACCGTTTCAGCGCCAACGCGATGGACCTGGACCTCAAGACCGGCCAGTACCAGCTCAGCGGCCGTGTGCGCGGGGTGTTGCAGCCGCACAGCGCCCAGTGAGTGCGGTGGGCGCGCCGCTGGCGCTGATCACTGCGGCTGTCTGTGGCCGCGCATCCTGCGTCTTCTGCCCCAGGCGCTGTGGCACAGCCGCTTGCACGGGCGGCCCTGCCGGCAGCGCCACAACGCTTCGCCTGCGCTGCCAATGAAAAAAGGCCCCGAAGGGCCTTTGAGCGTCGTGGGCAGGGCAGGGCTCAGTAGCCGCCGCCGTAACCGCCGCCACCACCGCCTTCACGGCGGCCACCGCCACGCGGGCCGGTGCCGTAGGGGCTGCGGAAGCCACCACCACCGCCTTCGCCGTAGCCACCACCGCCTTCACGGCGACCGCCGCCGAAGCCACCACCACCGCCTTCACGGCGCGGGCCACCGAAACCACCACCGCCGGTGCGCGGGGGACGCGGCTCCATGGGGCGGGCTTCGTTGACCACCAGGCTGCGACCGCCCAGCGATTGGCCGTGCATGCCTTCGATGGCGGCTTGCGCTTCGGCATCGCTGCCCATCTCGACAAAACCGAAACCTTTGGAGCGGCCGGTGTCGCGCTCCATCATGACCTTGGCGCTGGTGACCGAACCGAAGGCGCCGAAGGCTTGCTCCAGATCGCCGTCACGCACGGTGTAAGGCAGGTTGCCGACGTAAAGTTTGTTGCCCATGAAGGGACTCCTCAAAACAAAAAAACAAGCGATGGAGTCCCGAAAGCGCTGAGAACACCCGAAGCGAAACTGACCTGGTCACCGCAAAAACGTGCCACCGCAAGGGCAGCGCGAACCATTATGCGCGATAAACGCAAAAAGCCAAGCAGGGACTATCCCTGCAGCCCGCATGGGCCTTGGCTTTGGGTGCGGCGAGCCACGCCGAGCGGGCTCACCAGCTGACTTCCCGGTCCGGCGTGGCGCTGATCTTGTGGACCGTGAGGTCGGCGCCGGCGTATTCCTCTTCCGCACTGAGCTTCAGGCCCAGCAGGGCTTTGAGGACACCGTAGACCACGGTGCCGGCCAGTGCAGCCCAGGCCACGCCCATGGCGGTGCCCACCAGCTGTGCGCTCAGGCTCACGCCCCCCAGGCCGCCCAAGGACTGGCTGCCGAAAAGGCCCGCGGCCAGGCCGCCCCAGGTGCCACACAGCCCATGCAGCGGCCACACGCCCAGCACGTCGTCGATCTTCCATTTGTTCTGGGTCAGCGTGAACATCCCCACAAACAGCGCACCGGCCACGGCCCCCACCACCAGGGCGCCCAAGGGGTGCATCAGGTCCGACCCGGCGCAGACGGCGACCAGGCCGGCCAGGGGGCCGTTGTGCACGAAGCCCGGGTCGTTCTTGCCCAGCAGCAAAGCGGTCAGCGTGCCGCCGACCATGGCCATCAGCGAGTTGACGGCGACCAGGCCCGAGATTTTGTCCAGGGTTTGCGCGCTCATCACGTTGAAGCCGAACCAACCGACGATCAGGATCCAGGCGCCCAGCGCCAAAAACGGGATGTTCGAGGGCGGGTGGGCCGACATCGCGCCGTCCTTGCGGTAGCGGTTGTAGCGCGGGCCGAGCAGCAGCACCGCGGGCAAGGCGATCCAGCCGCCCACCGCGTGCACCACGACCGAGCCGGCAAAGTCGTGGAATTCTTCTCCAGTGGTGGCCTTGATCCAGGCCTGCACGCCAAAGTGCTGGTTCCAGGCGATGCCCTCGAAGAAAGGGTAGACAAAGCCGACGATGAGGGCGGTGGCGAGCAGTTGGGGCCAGAATTTGGCGCGCTCGGCGATGCCGCCTGAGATGATGGCCGGGATCGCGGCGGCAAAGGTCAGCAAGAAGAAAAACTTGACCAGCGCATAGCCGTTCAGGGCCGCCAGCTCACTGGCGCTCACGAAAAAGCCCGTGCCATAGGCCACGCTGTAGCCCACCAAGAAGTAGACCAAGGTGGAGACCGAGAAATCCACCAGGATCTTGACCAGGGCATTGACCTGGTTTTTCTTGCGCACGGTGCCCAGCTCCAGGAAGGCAAAGCCCGCGTGCATGGCGAGCACCAGGATGGCGCCCAGCAAGATGAAAAGCGCGTCTGCGCCCTGTTTCAGTGCATCCATGGGAAATTTGGGGACGTTTTGGGGTTGATTTGGTGCACCGACAGCACGGTTTCGGCGCTTGCACCAAAGCCATGCAATTCTGGTGCCACCGTCCAGCGGCTTTCAGCGCAGGTCTATGATCTCGGGCTGTTGAATGTGTCGGCGCGCCAATGCGTGCTTGTGATGGAAGCTTTTCTGGTCTCTGCTGGCATCGTCGCGCTGGCCGAAATGGGCGACAAAACCCAGCTGCTGTCCCTGGTGTTGGCCGCGCGCTTTCGCCAGCCCTGGCCCATCGTGCTGGGCATTTTGGTGGCCACGCTGTTCAACCATGCCCTGGCGGGTGCGGTGGGCAGCTGGGTGACCACGCTGGTGGGCCCCACCGCGCTGCGCTGGGTGCTGGGCCTGTCCTTCATCGCCATGGCGGTGTGGATGCTGATCCCCGACAAACTTGATGACGACGCCGGCGAGGACGCCCCGCGCACGGGCGTGTTCATGACCACGCTGGTGGCTTTTTTCCTGGCCGAGATGGGCGACAAGACCCAGATCGCCACCGTCATGCTGGCCGCGCAATACCAGGCCTGGGCGGCGGTGGTGGCCGGCACCACGCTGGGCATGATGCTGGCCAATGCGCCGGTGGTCTGGCTCGGCGATGCCATCACGCGCCGCGTGCCGATCCGGCTGGTGCACCTGGTTTCGGCCGGGGTGTTCGCGGTGCTGGGCGTGGCGGCCTTGCTGCACCCTGCCTGATCAGGCTTTGGGCTGGCGCAGGTAGACCACGTAATAGACCAAGCCCACCAGGCCCGCGCCGCCGGCCAGGTTGCCCAGGATCACGGGCAGCAGATTGCCGGCAATGCCGGCCCAGGTGATGGCCACACCGTCGGCGGCCACGCCCGATTGCTGCAGCCACAGCGCCTGTGGCATCAGGTACATGTTGGCGATGCTGTGCTCAAAGCCGGCCGCCACGAAAGCCATGACGGGAAACACCACCGCCACCGCCTTGTCGACCACGCTGCGTCCGGCCAGCGCCATCCACACGGCCATGCACACCAGCACATTGCACAGCACGCCGCGCGCAAACGCGGTCCAAAACGGCAGGGCTTGTTTGGCTTGGGCGATCTGCACCACCTTTTGCCCGACGGCCCCCCCATTGAGTTGCAAATGCCCGCTGACCCACACCAGCCAGGCCAGGCCGACGGCGCCCACGGCATTGGTCAGGCAGACGATGGTCCAGTTGCGCAGCACCAGGCCGGTGCCAATCCGCCCATCGGCCCAGGCCATGACCAAGAGGTTGTTGCCGGTGAAGAGTTCGGCCCCGGCCACCACCACCATCAACAGCCCCAGCGAAAACACCAGCCCGCCGCCGAACACGCTGGCGGCGAAACCCAGGCTGGCGTCGGAGCGCCACATCACAAACAGCATGGCGCCCAGGCCGATGAAAGCACCGGCCAAGACCCCCAACATGGCCTGGGGCAGCAAGGCCATGCGGGCCTTGGCCTCGCCCACCGACTCGACGCGGCGGGCGATTTCGGCGGGGCTGTAGGCGTCAAAACCAAAGACTTCGGGCATGCAAGCGCTCTCGTGGTGGCGGTGTGGAGGTTTATTTATACTAGGCCTGTGCGCCGATTTGCTCCAGCTTGCGGGCGCGGGGGTTTGAAAAACCCCAAGAAATGCCGCTAAAGAGGTCGAGTCCACCCGGTTCCGCTTCTTTGGCGTACCGGGTTTTTTGTTTGTGCCATGAGTTTTGTCGCCACCCCTCAGTCGATGACCTTCGATGCACCGCTGCAGCTGCAAAGCGGTGCGCAGATCCGTGGCTACCAACTGGCCTACGAGACCTATGGCACGCTCAACGCCGACAAATCCAACGCGGTGCTGATCTGCCACGCGCTCAACGCCTCGCACCATGTGGCCGGTGTTTACGCCGAGCAGCCGAGCAACCAGGGCTGGTGGGACAACATGATCGGCCCCGGCAAATCGGTGGACACCGACAAGTTCTTTGTCATCGGTGTGAACAACCTGGGCTCGTGCTTCGGCTCGACCGGCCCCATGCACCTGAACCCCGACACCGGCAGGGTCTATGGCGCCGACTTCCCTGTGGTCACGGTCGAAGACTGGGTCAATGCGCAGGCGCGTTTGCTCGACGCCTTGGGCATCACGCAGTTGGCGGCGGTCATGGGCGGCAGCCTGGGCGGCATGCAAGCGCTGTCGTGGACCTTGCAGCACCCCGAGCGCGTGCGCCATGCCGTGGTGGTGGCCAGCGCCCCCAACCTGAACGCCGAGAACATCGCCTTCAACGAGGTGGCGCGCCGCGCCATCGTGACCGACCCGGACTTCCATGCGGGCCACTTCTACGCGCACGGCGTGGTGCCCAAGCGCGGTCTGCGCATCGCGCGCATGATCGGCCACATCACCTACCTCAGCGACGATGTGATGAACGCCAAGTTCGGCCGCGAGCTGCGCAACGCGGTGAACAGCCCCACCGGCTACAAGTACTCGACGCAAGAGGTGGAGTTCCAGATCGAGAGCTACCTGCGCTACCAGGGCGACAAGTTCAGCGAGTATTTCGACGCCAACACCTATTTGCTGATCACCCGGGCGCTCGATTATTTTGACCCTGCCCGTGCACACGGCGGCGACCTGGCCAAGGCCTTGGCCGTGGCGCAGTGCAAGTTTTTGCTGGTGAGCTTCTCCACCGACTGGCGCTTTTCGCCCGCGCGCAGCCGCGAGATCGTGCAAGGCCTGATCGCCAATGGCCGCGACGTGAGCTATGCCGAGATCGACGCCCCCCATGGACACGACGCCTTCTTGCTCGACGACCCGCGCTACCTGAAGGTGGTGCGCGCCTATTTCGAGCAGACGGTCGCGGGAGGTGCAGCATGAGCGACACCCAGATCCAGCAGGCCATCGCGCGCCTGGTGCCCGAAGGCGCGCGCGTGCTCGACCTCGGCTGTGGCGACGGCGCCTTGCTCGCGCACCTGCAGCGCGAGCGGGCGTGCAGCGGCTACGGCGTGGAGCTCGACGATGCCAATGTCCTGGCCTGCGCCCAGCGTGGCGTGAACGTGCTGCAGCTCAACCTGGACCAGGGCCTGAAGGTGTTTGCCGACCAGAGTTTTGATGTGGTGCTGCAGATCGATACCCTGCAACACCTGCGCAACGCCGAGGTGATGCTGCGCGAGACCGCGCGCGTGGGCCGCATCGGCATCGTCGCCTTCCCCAACTTCGCCCATTGGCCGAACCGCCTGAGCGTGGTCCAAGGCCGCATGCCGGTCACCAAGCGCTTGCCCTACCAGTGGTACGACACGCCCAACATCCGTGTGGGCACTTTTGCCGACTTCGCGGAACTGGCCCGCAAGAACCGGCTCGACATCCTCGATGCCTTTGGGCTGCAAGACGGACAGGTGGTGCGCTGGCTGCCCAACCTGCGCGCGGGCACGGCGGTGTTCAAGCTGCAGCGGCGCTGAAAACAAAAGCCCCGCATGCGGGGCTTTTGTGGGGGGCTTGGGGCCGACTCAGGCGGCGGCTGGCGGCAAGTTGCCGCGCACCGGGCTGGTCATGCGGCCCTTGAAGTCGGTCCAGCATTCGCGCGTGAAGTCGTACAGCTTGCAGGCGCGGGCGGTGTCGAAGTACCACTTCCACGAGAAGGGCTGCACGATGATGCGGCCGGGCAGCATTTCCTCGAGCTTGGCCTGCGCTTGCTTCAAGCGGTACAGCGGGATGCTCATGTCCACGTGGTGGGCGGTGTGCTCCATGATGTGGTGCATCAGCGCGCCGATGTTGAAGGGGAAGGTCAGGTGCACCGTGGTCGACACAAAGGGTGCGGCCTGGGTCCAAGCGGCTTTGTTGTCGTGCCAGGACACGCGCACATGCGTGTGGTGCACATAGACCACAAAGCCGATCATGCTGTTCCAGAAGAAGAAGGGCACCACAAAGCCGAGCAGCTCCAGCAACCAGACCGATTGGCCAGTGGCCAGTGCGGCGGCGGCGATGGCGGCCACCCACAGGGCGCCGAAGACGGCCACCAGCAGGCTGTCTTTGAAGAAGATGGGGCGGCGTGTGGGCATGTGGGTTTTGTTGGGGAAGAACTCGCGCTTCCACCAGATCTCGACCAAGTAGTACAGGCCAGGCGCCCAGCCGCTGCGGTACAGGCGCTCGAGCAGGCGTTGCATCGGCGAGAGCGCGGCGAATTCTTCAGCAGTTTTCGGTGTCCAGACGAAATCCACCCCCTTGAGGTTGGTGTAGCCGTGGTGCACCACGTTGTGGCCGGTGTCCCACAGGCTGTAGGGGGTGATCGAGGGCAAGAACGCGATGCGGCCCAGCACCTTGTTGAGCTCGCGGTGGGGCGTCAGGCTCTGGTGGCAGGCGTCGTGGCCAATGATGAACAGGCGACCGATCACAAAGCCGGCGGCCAGGCCACACAGCAACTTGGCCCAGACCGCGTCGACCAGCACGGTGCCGGCGATCAGCGCCGCAAAGAGGGCGTAGTCGATGGCCAGCAGCACGAAGGCGCGCAGCGTGGTGCGCTGGGACAGGGGGATCAGCCATTCCCGAATCACCTTGCGGTGGGGCATGGGTTGGTCCAGGGCGATGGGTTCTTGGCTTGGGGTCATCATCGGGCGCACAAATCCGGTTCCGGGCCGGCTCAGGGAAAACGCGTAAGCCCGAAGTTTAGTGGGCTTCGCCCTGTGTGGACCTGACATGCGTCAATCCCCAGGGCCGGCCACGGTCTTGGGGTGAGGCCTTTGGTGTTCTCTTGCGGGGCCCTGGACGCTGGCCGGTGGGGTCATGCTTTCGTGTGAGAATTCCAGCCCAGTCACACAGGAGATTCGCCATGCCGCGCCGCGCCACCAAGATCGTTGCCACCCTGGGCCCCGCCTCGAGCGAGCCGGCGCTGCTGGAGGCGATGATCCGGGCCGGGGTCAACGTGGTGCGCCTGAACTTCAGCCACGGCAAGGCCCAGGACCACATCGACCGGGCCCAGCTGGTGCGCCAGGCCGCGCAGCGCGCCGGCCGTGAGGTGGCCATCATGGCCGATCTGCAGGGCCCCAAGATCCGCGTGGGCAAGTTTGCCGAGGGCAAGGTCATGCTCGAGCCCGGCGCCCAATTTGTGCTCGATGCGTCCCGCACCGAGCCGGGTGACCTGAGCGGCGTGGGCCTGGATTACAAGGAACTGCCGCGCGATGTGAAGCCCGGCGATGTGCTCTTGCTCAACGACGGCCTGATCGTGCTCACCGTCGATGCGGTGAAGGGCGAACAGGTGCACACCACCGTCAAGCTCGGCGGTGAACTGTCGAACAACAAGGGCATCAACAAGCAGGGCGGCGGCCTCACGGCCCCGGCGCTGACGGCCAAGGACATGGAGGACATCAAGACCGCCATGGGCCTGCAGGCCGACTACGTGGCGGTGAGCTTTCCCAAGAACGCCACCGACATGGAAATGGCGCGGCAGCTGTGCAATGTGGCCGGCGCCGAGTGGGGCCACCGCCCGGGCCTGATCGCCAAGATCGAGCGCGCCGAAGCGATCCCGCGCCTGGAGGAAATCCTGGCCGTCAGCGACGGCATCATGGTCGCGCGCGGTGACCTCGCGGTCGAGGTGGGCAACGCCGCCGTGCCGGCCTTGCAAAAACGCATGATCAAGCTGGCCAAGGCGCACGACAAGGTGGTCATCACCGCCACGCAGATGATGGAGAGCATGATCACCAACCCGGTGCCCACGCGCGCCGAGGTCAGCGACGTGGCCAACGCGGTGCTCGACGGCACCGACGCCGTCATGCTGAGCGCCGAAACCGCCGCCGGTAAGTTCCCGCTGGAGACGGTGCAGGAGATGGCCAAAATCTGTGAAGCGGCCGAGAGCGCCGAGCATGTCGAGCTCGACGCCGACTTCATGGGCCAGACCTTCGAGCGCATCGACCAGACCATCGCCATGGGCGCGCTCTTCACCGCGCACCACATGGGCGCCAAGGCCATCGTGGCCCTGACCGAATCGGGCTCGACCGCGCTGTGGATGAGCCGCCACCGTGTGCACATCCCGATTTATGCCTTGACCACCAAAGTGACCTCGCAGCGCCGCATGGCGCTGTACCGCAATGTGCGCCCGCTGCTCATGGACACCAGCGCCGACCGCGACACCGCGCTGGCGCAGGCCGAGGGCCACCTCAAGAGCCGTGGCATCGTCAGCACGGGCGACGTCTACGCCATCACCTGCGGCGAGCCCATGGGCGCGCCCGGCGGCACCAACATGCTCAAGATCTGCCAGGTGGGCTGAGGGCTGAGCCCCGCCGCCGCTGCGGCCGAGCAGGGGCCGCCCTTTAAAATCGACGCCAGTGAGGGGTCGCTGGCACCGCAGGCCCCGCCATTCAACTTTCTGGGAACACACCATGGCACTCGTCTCCATGCGCGAACTGCTGGACCACGCCGCCGAGAACGGCTACGGCATTCCGGCCTTCAACGTCAACAACCTGGAGCAGGTCCAGGCCGTCATGCAAGCCGCAGACGAGGTGGGCGCCCCGGTGATCCTGCAGGCCAGTGCTGGCGCGCGCAAATACGCCGGTGAGCCTTTCATCAAACACCTGATCCAGGCGGCGGCCGAGCAGTGGCCGCACATCCCGCTGGTCATGCACCAGGACCACGGCACCAGCCCCAAGGTGTGCCAGGGCGCGCTCGATTTGGGTTTTGGCTCGGTCATGATGGACGGCTCGCTGATGGAAGACGGCAAGACGCCCTCGGGCTTTGACTACAACGTCAACGTCACCAAAACCGTGGTCGAGATGGCGCACAAGGTCGGCGCCACCGTCGAGGGCGAACTCGGTTGCCTGGGCAATCTGGAAACCGGCGATGCCGGCGAGGAAGACGGCATCGGCGCGGTCGGCAAGCTCGACCACAGCCAGATGCTGACCGACCCCGAAGAGGCTGCGGTCTTCGTCAAGGCCACCCAGCTCGACGCGCTGGCGATCGCCATCGGCACCAGCCACGGCGCCTACAAGTTCAGCCGCAAGCCCACGGGCGACATCCTGGCGATTTCGCGCGTCAAGGAGATCCACGCCCGCATCCCCAACACCCACCTGGTGATGCACGGTTCGTCCAGCGTGCCGCAGGAGCTGCTGGCGTTGATCAACCAGCACGGCGGCCAGATGAAGGAAACCTACGGCGTGCCGGTGGAAGAGATCCAGGAAGCCATCAAGTTCGGCGTGCGCAAGATCAACATCGACACCGACATCCGCCTGGCCATGACCGGCGCGGTGCGCAAGTTTCTGGCCGAGAACCCCGACAAGTTCGATGCCCGCGAATGGCTCAAGCCCGCACGCGCCGCCGCGCAGGCGATTTGCAAGCAGCGTTATCTGGAATTCGGCTGCGAAGGCCAGGGCGCCAAGATCAAGGGCCAGTCCTTGAGCGTGATGGCCCAGCGCTACGCCAAAGGCGAGCTGGCCCAGGTGGTGAACTGAGCATGAGCGCTGCGCTGCACACCTCGGCCCTGACCTCGCTGCCGCTGCTCGCGCGCGGCAAGGTGCGCGACAACTACGCCGTGGGCGACGACCGCATCCTGATGGTGGCCTCGGACCGCATCAGCGCCTTCGACGTCATCATGGGCGAGCCGATCCCCGGCAAGGGCGAGCTGCTCACGCAAATGGCGCTGTTCTGGTTTGACCAGCTCGGCCCTAAGGGCCTGAACATCTGCCCGATCCACCTGACCGGCGAGGCGCCCGAGAGCGTGGTGCGTGCCGACGAGGTGGCCCAGGTGCGCGGCCGCGCCATGCTGGTCAAGCGCCTCAAGCCCATCCCGGTCGAAGCGGTGGTGCGTGGCTACCTGGCCGGCAGCGGCTGGAAGGAATACCAGGACAGCCGCTCGGTCTGCGGTGTGCCGCTGCCCGAAGGCCTGAAGAACGCGAGCAAGCTGCCCGCGCCGATCTACACCCCGGCGGCCAAAGCCGCGGTCGGCGAGCACGACGAAAACATCACCTTCGAGCGCACCGTCGAGATGATCGGCGCCGATCTGGCCACCCGCATCCGCGACATCAGCATCCGGCTGTACGTGGCCGCCAGCGAGATCGCCGCCAAGAAGGGCATCCTGATTGCCGACACCAAGTTCGAATTTGGTCTGGACCGTGACGGCACCCTGGTGCTGATGGACGAGGTGCTCACACCCGACTCGTCGCGCTACTGGCCCGCCGACCGCTATGCCGAAGGCGGCAACCCGCCGAGTTTTGACAAACAGTTTTTGCGCGACTGGCTCGAAACCGCCCAGGTCGGCGGCAAGCCCTGGGACAAAACCCCGCCCGCGCCGCGCCTGCCCCAAGACGTGATCGAGAAAACCGCGGCCAAATACCGCGAAGCCCTGCAGCGCCTGCTGGGCTGAGCCCGATCGGTTCGTGGGGGCGGCTGGTCGCCTCAGTTGAGCGCCATGCTCAGCTTGCGGCGGTAGCTCGAGACCAGCGCCGCTTGTGGGTCTTCCTGCACGGCCGCTTGGCCCATCAACTGGATGCCGGTGGCGGCGCCGGCCTGGGCCCCCGCGGCGGCTTTGGCCGGCGGCGGGCTCAGCAGCTCCAGGATGGCGACATAGGTCTTGCGCGGGGCCTCGTCGTCCCACTTCTTGTCGCGCATGATGATCTCCAGCAGCTCCTCCATGGCCTCGGTCCATTGGCCGGCGGCCATCAGCAGGCGGGCCTTGGCGAAGCGGGTTTCGAAGTCGCGCTTGTTCTGGCCAATCCGCTCGTCGAACTGGCCCAGCGCCCACTGGCCACGCGGGTCGTTGTGCACGAACTCGAGCGCGTTGAGCCACTGCTGCAGGGCTTCAAAGCGCAAGGGGACCGGTATGCGTGCCAGGGCGGGCGCCAGCAGCGCAGCCCCCTCGTCGAGCTCGCCTTCCTGCAGCAAGAGCTTGATCAGGTCGTAACGCGCTTCGTCGTTGCCGGGGTCGGTGGCCAGGGCCTGCTCGAGCGCGGCGCGGGCGCTGCCGGTGTCGCCCGAGGCCAGGTGCTCCTGGGCTTCTTCGGCGGCGGCTTGCGCCTCCAGCTGGTCTTCACCGGGCACGTGCTTGTCCAGGAACTGGCGCACCTGGCCTTCGGGCAGCGCGCCCATGAAGCCGTCGACCGGCTGGCCCCCCTTGAGCAGGATGCAGGTGGGGATGGAGCGGATGCCAAACGCCGCGGCCAGCTGCTGTTCGTCGTCGGAGTTGATCTTCACCAGTTTGAAGCGGCCGCCGTACGCCACCTCGAGTTTTTCCAGCACCGGGCCCAGCGATTTGCAGGGGCCGCACCAGGGGGCCCAGAAGTCCACCAGCACGGGGGTGGCCATGGAGGCGGCGATGACTTCGGTTTCGAAATTGGCGATGGTGACGTCGATCATGGGGACAGCTTGAAAAGGGGCGAGAGGGTGAAACCTTAAAATCGCGGATTGACCAAGGGAACACGTCCAATGACCCAACCGCTCATCGGCGTGGTGATGGGCTCCAGCTCCGACTGGGACACCATGCAGCACGCAGTGCAGATTCTCCAACAGTTTGGCATCGCCCACGAGGCGCGCGTCGTTTCCGCGCACCGCATGCCCGACGACATGTTCGCCTATGCACAAAGTGCCGCCGAACGCGGCCTGCAAGCCATCATCGCCGGCGCCGGGGGCGCGGCGCACCTGCCGGGCATGATCGCGGCCAAGACCGTGGTGCCGGTGCTCGGCGTGCCGGTGCAGACCCAGGCGCTGTCGGGCGTGGACTCTTTGCACAGCATCGTGCAAATGCCCAAGGGCGTGCCGGTCGCCACCTTTGCCATCGGCCAGGCCGGCGCTGCCAACGCCGCGCTGTTTGCCGTGGCCCTGCTGGCCAACCGCGATGCGGCCCTGCGCCACAAGCTCGAAGCTTTCCGCGCCGAGCAAACGGCCGCGGCCCGCGCCATGACGCTGCCGCCCGTGGGGGGCGCATGAGCGGGGTGATCCTGCCGGGCAGCCTGGTCAACGGCCAGCCCGCCACCCTGGGCGTGATGGGCGGTGGCCAGCTCGGGCGCATGTTCGTGCACGCGGCCCAGGCCATGGGCTTTTACACGGCGGTGCTCGACCCCGATCCGGCCAGCCCGGCTGGCCGCGTGAGCCACCACCACATCCAGACCGATTATTTGGACGAGCAGGGCCTGGCGCAGCTGATGCAACGCTGCGCGGCCATCACCACCGAATTTGAAAACGTGCCGGCGCCGGCGCTGTTCACGCTGGGCGCGCACCGCTTTGTGGCGCCCGCGTCGGACGCGGTGGCGATCGCGCAGGACCGCGCTGCCGAGAAGGCGCATTTCGTCAAATGCGGCGTGCCGGTGGCCCCGTACGCGGTGATCGAAACCGAGCCCCAGCTCGCGGCCGTGGCCGATGCGCTGTTGCCCGGCATCTTGAAGACCGCGCGCCTGGGCTACGACGGCAAAGGGCAGGTCCGCGTGAAGACGCGTGCGCAGCTGGCCGCCGCCTGGTCTGAATTGCGGCAGGTGCCCTGCGTGCTCGAGAAAATGCTGCCGCTGCAGGCCGAGTGTTCGGTCATCGTGGCACGCAGCGGCACCGGTGAGGTGGTGAACTTCCCGGTCCAGCGCAACCTGCACCGCGACGGCATCCTCGCGGTCACCGAAGTGAACCCTGGCGTGATCGACCCCGCCCTGGCCGCGCAGGCGGTGGCCGCCACGACAGCGATCGCCGAAGGCCTGCAGTATGTCGGCGTGCTCTGCGTCGAATTCTTCGTGCTCGAGGGTGGCCAGCTCGTGGTCAACGAGATGGCGCCGCGCCCGCACAACAGCGGTCACTACACGCTCGACGCCTGCGACCAGTCGCAGTTCGATTTGCAGGTGCGCACCCTCGCGGGTCTGCCGCTCACCCCGCCGCGCCAACACTCACCGGCCATCATGCTCAACCTGCTTGGCGACCTTTGGGGCGGCCAGCAGGCGTCGGGCTCTGACCCCAATGCCTGCCCCCCGTGGGACAAGGTGCTCGCCTTGCCGGGCACGCACCTGCACCTGTACGGCAAGCTCTCGGCGCGAGCCGGTCGCAAGATGGGCCACCTCAACATCACCGGCGCCACGCCCGAAGCCGTGCGCGCCACGGCCTTGCAGGCCGCTGCCATGCTGGGCATCGCGCCCTTCTGAGCATGATCCTGCCCGGACAAGACCCCGCCGCGATCGCGCAGGCCGTGCAGACGCTCGCACGCGGTGAGCTGTTGGGCTTGCCGACCGAGACGGTCTACGGCCTTGCCGCCGATGCCACGCGCGGCGCGGCGGTGGCGAAAATCTTCGCGGCCAAGGGCCGCCCAGCGGACCACCCGCTGATCGTGCATGTGGCCGGACCCGCCCAGGTGCCGCTGTTTGCGGCCGAGGTGCCCGATTTCGCGCAGCGCCTGATCGACGCTTTCTGGCCCGGTCCCCTGACCCTGATCCTGCCGCGCCGCGCGGGCGTGGCCAGCGCCTCGGCCGGTGGACAAAACTCGATCGGCCTGCGCAGCCCCTCGCACCCTGTGGCACAGGCGGTGCTGCAGGCCTGCCTGGGTGTCGGCATCGCGGGCCTGTCGGCGCCCAGCGCCAACCCCTTCGGCCGCGTCAGCCCGACCACCGCGCGCCATGTGCAGTCCGAGTTCGGCGATGCGCTGCTGGTGCTCGACGGCGGCGAGTGCGAGGTCGGCATCGAATCGACCATCGTCGACTGCACGCGCGGTGCGCCGGTGCTGCTGCGTCCCGGGCGCATCACGCGCGCGCAGGTCGAAGCCGCGTGCGGCCAGGCGCTCCACGACACGCTGGCGCAGCCTGCACCCAAGGCCTCGGGCACGCTCGCATCGCACTACGCGCCGCGCGCGCAGGTGCGGCTGATGAGCGCCGACGAGATGGCGCGGCGCCTGCAAGCGCTGGGTGTGCACGCGAACAACCTCGGCGTGTGGTCCCGCACGCCCCTGCCCGATGCGGGCGCGGGCCTGCTCTGGCGCCAGCAGTCGGCCGACGCGGCGGTGGCCGCGCACGACCTGTTTGCCATGCTGCGCGAGCTGGACGCGCGCGGCGTCCAGCAAATTTGGATCGAGTGGCCGCCCGACACGCCCGAGTGGGAAGGCGTGCGCGACCGCCTGCGCCGCGCCGCCGCCTGAAGTGCCGCGCTGGCCTCAGCGTGGGCGTGATCGCGCCGCTGTGCGGGGGCTTCCCTGGTCGCGCGCGGTCCAGTCGAGCAGCTGCTCGAGTGCCGCACGGGCTTGTCCTGCGTTGGGGTGGTTGACGATGGCCACCACCGTGTACAGGCGACCGCTCTCGCCTTGCACATAGCCGGCCACCGAGGCCACATCGCGCAGCGAGCCGGTTTTCAACCAGGCGCGGCCCAGCACCGGCGATTGCGGCATGCGCTCGGCCATGCGTTTGACCGTGCCGTCCACCCCCGCGATCGCCAGCGATTCGGTGAAGGCGCTGGCCAGCGGGCCCTGCCGCGCCTGGCGCAGCAGGGCGCTGAGGCTGTGTGCGGTGCTGCGCTCCTCGCGCGACAGGCCGGAGCCGTTCTCCAGCACCGGTGCGGGCAGGCCGGCAAAGCGCTGGCGCCACCATTGGCCCAGGCGCAGGCGTGAAGCGGCCCAACGGCCGGGTGCCCCGAGTTCGGACGAGAGCGTCAGAAAAAGCTGCTGCGCCATGACGTTGTTCGACATCTTGTTGATGTCGGCGATCACCTCGCGCAGCGGCAAGGACTCAAAACTGAGCAGCGGCCGGGCTTGCGCGGGCACGCTGCCCCAGCGCACCTGGCCACTGAGCTGGCCGCCGGCCTGGCGCCACAGCGCTTCGACCATGCGTGGCGCGTACTGCTCGGCGGCCGCAAAGGCCACGGGCCACACGCGTTCGCCGCAGCTGCTCGGGTAGCCCCCGGCAAAGCGCGCTTGCAAGCCATTGCCAAAATCGGCGCGCAGGCCTGCGCGCCAATCGTTGCAGGGCCCCTGGCTCAGCGCCACCTCGGTGGGGGCCTGCAGACCCGCCAGCGGGGGCTCGGTGCGCACGCGCGCGCGGCCGCTGGCCGGGTCCGGGCTGAAGGTGTAGATGACCGAGCGGAAGTTCATCAGCAGGCCGTCGGGCGCGACGTTGTAGGGGCGCAGTGGCTCGTCGTCGAAGGCCTCGGTGCGCGGGGGCACCTCAAACACGCTGCGGTCCAGCACGATGTCGCCGCGCACCTCGCGCACGCCCGCGCTGCGGATCTGTTCGACCAGGGCCTGGGCCCGTTCGATGACCAGTTTGGGGTCGCCACCGCCGCGCAGCAGCAGGTGGCCTTGCAGCACGCCCGCGTGCACCGGCCCCTCGGTCAGCACCTGGGTGCGCCAGACGTAGTCGGGCCCGAGCAGCTCCAGACCCGCCAGGGTGGTGACCAGCTTCATCACCGAGGCCGGGTTCATGGGCTCGGTTTCGCGGTGCGCCAAACGTGCCCGTGGGGCGTCGCCCTCGACCGGCGCCACCAGTACGCTCAGGGCGCTGGCGGGCACCTGGGCTTGTTGCAAGGCCTGACGCACCTTGGGCGGCAACTCCGCAGGGGCGGCCAGCACCGCCGGGCCGCTGAGCCAGGCCAGCAGCAGGGTGGCCGCGTGCCTGGGCAGATGCAGCTTGCAGGGCAGGTTCCAAACCGGGGACAGACGGCGTGAGCGCATGGGCCGAGTCTAGTGCGTGATCGGGGGCGGAGGGGGACGCACCGTATGATCGGCGCATGCATTTTTCCCCCCGCACCGCCGGATGGTTGGCCGCTGTCGTCACGGTCCTGATCTGGACGGGTTTCATCATCGTGGCGCGCGCCTCGGCGGCGCACACCCTGCTGCCCCTGGACATCGCGTTGGCGCGCATCGTCGGCGCCAGCTGCGTGCTGCTGCCCTGGGCCTGGTGGCGCATGCGCCCCGAGCGTGCGCGTGGCCAGCGGGTGGGTTCGCTCTTGGGCTTGTCGCCGCTGCCGCTGCGCATCACCGTGCTCGCGGGCTTGTTCGGGGGCTTGTTGTACGCGCTCTTGGCCTACAACGGTTTCTTTTTTGCACCCGCGTCGCACGCCTCGGTGCTGATGCCGGGCAGCCTGCCGCTGTGGACCACACTGCTGGCGATGTGGCTGCTGCACGAGCGCGTGTCGCGCGCGCGCGCCCTGGGCTTGGCCTTGATCGTGCTCGGCGATTTGCTGGTGGGAGGCGCCAGCCTGTTGCGCGCCTTCGACGGTGGCGAGGTCTGGAAGGGCGATCTGCTGTTCATGTGCGCGGCCAGCTGCTGGGCCACCTACACGGTCATCGTGCGCCGCCATGGCATCGATGCGATCCGCGCCACCATGGCCATCACCGCATTCGCCTTTGTGTTTTTCGTGCCGGGCTTCGTGCTGGTCACCAGCCTGGGCTGGTGGCCCACCCACCTGCCCCAAGCGCCCTGGTACGAATGGCTGCTGCAAGGCCTGATGCAGGGCGTGGGCTCGGTCGCGATCTCGGGCATCACCTTCACCCACATGGTGCGCCACTATGGCCCGGTGCGCTCGACCATGATCACCGCGCTGGTGCCGGGCCTCTCGGCCCTGGGGGCGGTGGTCTTGCTGGGCGAACCCCTGCACTGGAATTTGTGGGTAGGGCTGGCCTGTGTGACGGGCGGCATCCTGCTCGGGGTGCGCACCGCGCGGCCCGCACCGGAGGCCAAGGCATGAGCGGCGCATTTTTGGCGTTTGACACCAGCACCGAACAGCTCTCGATCGGTGTGCAGCACGGCACGCACACCGATCTGCGCACCCTGGCCGGGGGTGCCCAGGCTTCGGCCACCCTGATCCCCACGGCGATGCAAATGCTGGCGCAGGCCGGCTTGGCGTTGCCGCAGCTGGAGGCCATCGTGTTTGGCCGCGGGCCTGGCGCCTTCACGGGCCTGCGCACCGCCTGTGCGGTGGCACAAGGCCTGGCCTTTGGCGCCGGCATCCCGGTGCTGCCGGTCGACACTTTGCTGGCCGTGGCCGAAGAGGCGCGCGTGCTCACGGGCGCCGGCAGCGCCCCCTTGACGGTGCTGGCCGTGCTCGATGCGCGCATGGCCGAGGTCTACAGCGCGGTGTACGACTGGGACGGCGCACGTTGGCAGTCGCGTGGCGAGGTGCAAGTGGGTGCGCCCGAGCGCGTGCAGCGGCCCGCAGGGGCGCGCGTGCTGCTGGCGGGCAACGCCTTTGAGGCCTACGACGCGCGTTTGCTGCACCTGCTGCCAGACCCGGCCGAGCGCTGCACCGCCCTGCCCACGGCGGCGGCGCTCTTGCGCTTGGCCCCCGGTTTGGTGGCGGCGGGCCACGCGGTGCCGGCCGAGCAGGCGATGCCGCTGTACACCCGCGACAAAGTGGCGCAAACCACGGCGGAGCGCGAAACCGCCAAGGCCGAAGGCGCGCGCCCATGACGCCGCCCACCGAAGCCGAGCGCCAAGCGGCCGTGCTGCGGCCCTTGCAAGCCCAAGACCTGGACGCGGTGCTGGCTATCGAGCAAGGCGCCTACAGCCACCCTTGGACGCGCGGCAATTTCGGCGATGCGCTGGCCAGCGGCTACTGGATGCAGGGCTTGTGCCTGGACGAGGAACTGTTGGGCTATGTGGTGGCCATGGCCGGGGTGGAGGAAACGCATTTGCTCAACATCACCGTGGCGCCGACACGCCAGCGCCAGGGCTGGGCCACCATGATGCTCGACGCGCTGGCGCTGTGGTCGCGCCGCCAGGGCGCACAGTGGCTGTGGCTCGAGGTGCGCGAGAGCAACCGCCGCGCGCTGCAGGTCTACGAGCGCCATGGCTTTCGCCGCGTTGGCCTGCGCAAGGATTACTATCCGGCCCACCGCCAGCAGCGCGAGCATGCGGTGGTGATGAGCCTGAACCTGTTGCCCACCCCATGACCGACCCGACCCGTTTTGACCTCGACGAGCGCCAGCGCGCCATGCTGGCCGAGATGGGCGTGCGCGTGTGGTGGCCCCAGCACGAGGCCGAGCCCGCGCCCGAGGCGCCACCGGCGCCATCCATGGCCGCGCCGCCGGTGGCGGCCGTGATGCCCCCGCTCGCCACCGGCGCGCCGCCCAACGAGGCGCCAGCCCGACCCAGCGCGGCCACTGTGCCGCGCGCGCCAGCAGCGCCTGCACCCGTCACGGCGCCCCCAGACCCGACGCGTGTGCCCGTGCCCGCTGGCGTCGACCAGATGGACTGGGCCACGCTGCAAGCCACGGTGGCCGACTGCCGCGCCTGCGGCCTGTGCGAAACCCGCAAGAACACCGTGTTTGGGGTGGGCGAGCGCCGCGCCGACTGGATGGTGATCGGCGAGGCCCCTGGCGAAAACGAAGACCTGCAGGGCGAGCCGTTTGTCGGCCAGGCCGGCAAGCTGCTCGACAACATGCTCAAGGCGATCGGCCTCTCGCGCCAGACCGAGGGCCGCCCCGAAGGCCTGGCGGGCGTGTACATCGCCAACACCCTCAAGTGCCGACCGCCCGGCAACCGCAACCCCGAGCCGCAAGAGCTGCACAGTTGCGCACCCTTTTTGGCGCGCCAGGTGGCGCTGGTGCAGCCCAAGATCATCCTGGCCATGGGCCGTTTCGCGGTGCAGTCGCTCTTGCAAACCACCGAGCCCATCGGCCGTCTGCGCGGGTGTGTGCACCACGTGCAGGGCGTGCCGGTGGTGGTGACCTACCACCCGGCTTATTTGCTGCGCAACCCGCCCGACAAAGCCAAGGCCTGGGCCGATCTGTGCCTGGCCCTGCAAACGCTGCAGTCGGCTTAGGGCGCGCTCGCGGCGCGGCGCGGCCAGAGCACGGCTGCGATCGACAGCGCCATCAGCGCCACCGCTGCCCAGTCTTGCCAGTGCAGCACCTCGCCCAGCCAGAGCGCGCCGGTGAACACACCCAGCACCGGGATCAGCATGACCGACAGGGTCGAAGCCACCGGCGGCAGGCTGCGCGCCAGGAAAAACCAGGCCGCATGGGCAAAGCCGAACACCCCCACCGCGTTGAAGGCGATCGAGCCCCAGGTGACGCTGCCGGGCCAGGCCCATTGGCCGCGCTCAAACAGCCAGGCCAGTGCGCTCATCACCAGCGTGGTCAGCGCGGTCATCCAAAACGAGAGCGTGAGCGTGGGCAGCGGCACGCGGGTGCGCCGCAGCAGCTGCGTGCCCAGGGCCCAGGTGCTGGCGGCGATCAGCGCGAGCAGCACGCCTATGGGCTTGCCGCTCAGGTGGGTCATCTCGTGCCAGAGCAGCAGCACCACCCCCAGCGTGGCCGCCGCCACACCGCCCCAGGCGCGCGGCGCCAGCCGGTCGCCGAACACCAGCGCGCCCAGCATGGCCGAGAACATCGGCATGGTGTAGCCCAAAATCGCCGCGCGGCCGCTGGAGAGCGACTGCACCGCGATGATGATCAGCGCGTGCCAGATGAACATGTTGAACACCGACAAGACCAGCAGCTCGCGCCAGTGTTCGCGGGGCACGCGAAACGGCACCCGCATGGCCAGCAGGGCCAGCCCCAGCACCGGTGTGCCCAGCCACAGGCACAGCGCGCGGAAGGTCAGCGGCGGATAACCGGTGACCCCCAGCTTCATGATGGGCCAGTTGACCCCCCACACCAGGGTCAGCAAGACCAGGATCAGCCATTGGCGCGAGGAGAGCACGTGCATGGCAGCAATCTTAGGCCAAGCGGGGCCGCCACTTAAAATCGGGCCATGACCTTCCTCGACATGCTGCGCGCCGCCGAGCGCCAGAACCGCTCCATGCTGTGCGTGGGCCTGGACCCCGAGCCGACCAAGTTCCCCGCGGGCCTCAAGGGCGACGCCAACAAGATCTACGACTTTTGTGCGCGCATCGTCGACGCCACGGCGGATTTGGTCAGCAGCTTCAAACCGCAGATCGCTTATTTCGCCGCACACCGCGCCGAAGGCCAGCTCGAACGCTTGATGGAACACATGCGCCGTGTGGCGCCGCAGGTGCCGATCATCCTGGACGCCAAGCGCGGCGACATCGGCTCGACCGCCGAGCAGTACGCCAAGGAGGCGTTTGAGCGCTACGGCGCCGACGCGGTCACGCTCTCGCCCTTCATGGGCTGGGACTCGGTGGCGCCTTATCTGAAGTACGAGGGCAAGGGCGCCTTTTTGCTCTGCCGCACCTCCAACCCCGGTGGCGACGATTTGCAAAGCCAGCGCCTGGCCTCGGTCGACGGCCAGCCCTTGCTCTACGAGCATGTGGCGCGCCTGGCGCAAGGCCCCTGGAACCTCAATGGCCAGCTCGGCCTGGTGGTGGGCGCGACCTACCCGACCGAGATCGAGCGTGTGCGCGCGCTGGCGCCCACGGTGCCGCTCTTGATCCCGGGTGTGGGTGCACAGGGCGGCGATGCGGTGGCCACCGTCAAGGCCGGCTGGCGCGATGGCGCCCCCATCATCGTCAACTCTTCGCGTGCCGTGCTTTACGCCAGCAGCGGCGAGGATTTTGCACAGGCCGCACGCCAGGTGGCCATGGCCACGCGCGACACGCTCGAAGCCGCCAAAGGCTGACCGCCGCATGTCGATGGGCCACCGCCAGCCCGCCGCGCACCCCGGGGGGATGGCGCTGCTGTCCTTGTTCTTGGCGGTGTTCCTGGGCTCGCTCGACCAGTCGATCGCCAACACCGCCTTGCCGGCCATCGCTGCGGCGCTGCAGCGCTCGCCGGCCGAATCGGTCTGGGTGGTCCACGCTTACCAGCTGGCGGTGGTGGCCGTGCTCCTGCCCTTGGCGGCCCTGGGGGACCGCTGGGGCGCGCGCAAGGTGTTCCTGTCGGGGGTGGCCCTCTTCAATGCGGCGGCGCTGGCCAGTGCCTGCGCGACGCGTCTGGAGTGGCTGGCCTTTTTCCGCGCGGTGCAGGGCATTGGCGCCGCGGGGGTGATGAGTGTCAACCTGGCGCTGATCCAAAGCATTTTTCCGCCCGACAAGCTGGGACGCGGTGCGGGCCTGAACGCCCTGATCGTCGGCATGGGCTCGAGCCTGGGACCGACCGTGGCCTCGCTGCTGTTGGAGGTATTGCCCTGGCCATGGTTGTTTGGTTTGCAGATGCCCTTGGGGCTGGGGGTCTGGTGGCTGGCGCGGCGGCACCTGCCCCGCACGGAGGCGGCGCATGCCGACCAGCCCTATGACCGGGGCTTGGCGCTGCTGTCGGCCCTGTGTTTCGGCGCCATGGTCTTCACACTGAGCGCGCTGGCGCAGCGCCAGGGCACGGCGGTGGTGACGGCCTCCATGGGGCTCATGCTGGTCAGTGGTGCCTGGTTGTTGCACCGCCAGCGCGGTCACGCGGTGCCGGTGTTGCCGGTGGACCTGATGCGGCGGCCGCTGTTCAGCCTGTCGGTCTTCACCGCGTTTTGCTCTTTCGCCACGCAGGGCCTGGCCTTTGT
>JBDLTR010000138.1:0-7390 GCA_039805705.1 Pseudomonadota bacterium | reverse complement strand
AGAGCACGGAGTCAGGGGTCGAATCGGTCATGGAGGTCTCCTTGGGCAGGACTGTAGCATTAACCGACCGATCGGTTGGTTAATGTTTTCCCTCATATCGGCGCGCCTGGATGACAGGCTGGGCCAAGCCGGCTTGGGTATAGTGGACCGGTTCATTCGCTGGAGAACCCATGAGCTACGAAAACATCGAAGTCCGCGTCGAAGGCGGCAAGGTCGGCATCATCACCCTCAACCGCCCCAAGGCGCTGAACGCCTTGAATGGCCCGCTGATGGACGAACTGGGCGCCGCGCTCAAGGCCTTTGACGCGGACGAGGCGATCGGCTGCATGGTCATCACCGGCAGCGAAAAGGCCTTTGCCGCCGGCGCCGACATCGCCGCCATGGCCAAGTACAACTTCCACGAGGTCTACAAAAACGACTTCATCACCCGCAACTGGGAAACCATCCGCACCATCCGCAAGCCGGTGATCGCGGCGGTGGCCGGCTTCGCGCTGGGCGGTGGCTGCGAGCTGGCCATGATGTGCGACTTCATCATCGCCGCCGACAACGCCAAGTTCGGTCAGCCCGAAATCAAGATCGGCATCATCCCCGGTGCCGGCGGCACGCAGCGCCTGCCGCGCGCGGTGGGCAAATCCAAGGCCATGGACCTGGTGCTCACCGCCCGCATGATGGACGCCACCGAGGCCGAACGCGCCGGCCTGGTCAGCCGCGTGGTGCCGCTGGACAAGCTGATGGACGAAGCCCTGGGCGCGGCCCTGGTGATTTGCGGCTACGGCCAGCTGGCGGTGATCGCCGCCAAGGAAAGCGTCAACCGCGCCTTCGAAAGCGGCCTCTCCGACGGTGTGATGTTCGAGCGCCGCATCTTCCACGCGCTGTTCGCCACCGCCGACCAGAAAGAAGGCATGGACGCCTTCCTCAACAAGCGCGCGCCCAACTTCGTCAACGGCTGAGGGCGGGGGCATGGATCCTCGGGTCCAGCCCGAGGATGACGGTCTGCTCAGGTGTCATGGTCCGGCTTGACCGGACCATCCATGGATCCTTATATGGATGCCTCGGGTCAAGCCCGAGGATGACCCTGTGGTGCCCGAGGATGACGGTCTGATCGGTTGTCATGGCCCGGCTCGACCGGGCCATCCAGGCCGGCCAGCAAGGCCTGGACCTCGTCGCGGGTGGGCGCCCCCGCGATGCCATCGGGACGGCTGCATTTGAGCGCGGCCGCGGCCGACGCGAAGCGCATCGCGGCCCACTCGGCCTGGCCTTCGGCCAGCGCCAGGCCCAGCGCGGCATGGAACACATCGCCCGCGCCCAGGGTGTCGACCACCGTGCCGACTTCGATGGCCGGCATGGCATGCACTTGACCCTGCACACCGCACCACTGCACACCGCGCGCGCCCAGGGTGCGCGCCACGCGGCGCCGCGGATCCATGCGGGCCAGCTGCTGCATCAGGGCCTGCGGCTCGCCCTCGGCCCAGGCCAGCAAGCCCTGCTCTGAAAACACCCGCCAATCGGCCAGCGGCACCAGGCGCTGCAAATCGGCGCGCGGCGCGACCTCGCCGTCCAGCACGCTGGGGATGCCGCGCCGCCGCGCTTCTTGCAGCGCCGCTTCGGCCCAGGTCGGACAGCGCGGATCGACCAGCACCAGCTCGATGCCCTCGAACAGCGCCGTGTCGAAAGCGCCCGGGGCCTCGAGCGCCGACCCCCTGGCGTTGAAGACCATGCGCTCGCCCAGGCGGTCGACGATGATGCTCGAGACCGAGCTGCTGGCGCCCGGCACCCGGCGCAAGCCGCTCAGATCCACCCCCGCCGCGTGCAACACCTGCACGAACACGTCGGCGGTGGCGTCGTCGCCCACGGGGGCGCACAAACGCACCTGGGCGCCCAGGCGTGCCAGCGCCTGCGCGGCGTTGCCCGACATGCCGCCCACGCCACGCTGGTGGCGGTGGGCGGGGGTCTTGGTCGGGTGGGTGGGGAAGGCGTCCACGCTGAACATCAGGTCGAGCGAGACATGCCCCACACAAAGCACATGCACCGGCATGCGGGCCATTGTGCCAGCGCAGGTCTGCGTGCATGGGGGCACGGAAGCGTGGCCCCTCGCCGCCCAGAATGCCCAAAGACCGCCCCAACCGCGCCAACGCCCCGCCTTTGTGAACACCCCCACCCCGCCAGCAGCAAGCGTCCCTGGTGACGCCGTGCTGCTGGCCGAGCACCTGTGCAAACGCTACCGCACCGGCGGGCAGGACATCCTGGCGCTGCAAGACGTGAGCCTGCGCGTGCTGGCCGGTGAATTCGTGGTGCTGCTCGGGCCTTCGGGCAGCGGCAAATCGACCTTGCTCAACATCCTGGGCGGGCTGGACCGCGCCAGCAGCGGCCGCGCCTGCTTTGCCGAACACGACCTGAGCGCCGCCGACGACGCCGCGCTCACGCGCTACCGGCGCGAGCACGTGGGCTTTGTCTTTCAGTTCTACAACCTGATGCCCAGCCTGACGGTGCGCGAGAACGTGCAACTCGTCACCGACCTGGTGCCCGGCGCCATGCGCGCCGAAGAGGCGCTGGCGCTGGTGGGCCTGCAACAGCGCCTGGACCATTTCCCGGCACAGCTCTCGGGCGGCGAACAGCAGCGCGTGGCGATCGCGCGCGCCATCGTCAAGCGGCCGCAGGTGCTGCTGTGCGACGAACCGACCGGCGCACTCGACTACGCCACCGGCAAGCAGGTGCTCGAGGTGATCGAGGCCATCAACCGCAGCCTGGGCACCACCACCGTGGTCATCACCCACAACGCGGCGATCGCGGGCATGGCCGATCGGGTGATCCACCTGGCCGATGGCCGCATCCAGCGCGAGGAGCGGCCCGCGCGCAAGCTGCGCCCCAGCGAGCTGTCCTGGTGAGGCCCCGCGGTGCAGGCCCTGAACACCAAACTCTGGCGCGACCTGCGCCAACTCTGGAGCCAGGTGCTGACCATCGCGCTGGTGGTGGCCAGCGGCGTGGCCGGTTTTTTGGCCACCTTCAGCGCCTGGGACGCGCTGTCGTGGTCGCGTGAGCGCTTTTACGCCGAGGCGCGCTTTGCCGATGTCTTCACCAGCGCGCAGCGCGCGCCGGTGGCGCTGCTGCCGCGGGTGGCGGCGCTCCCTGGCCTGGCCCAGTGGCAAGACGGCGTGGCGCACGGCGTGCAGCTCTTTTTGCCCGGCGTGGCCGACCCGATCCGTGGACGCCTGACGGCGATCGACCCGCGCGCCCCGCAAACGCTCAATGTGGTCACCCTGCGCGAAGGCCGCTGGCCCGATGCGCACGCGGCTTCGGGCCGGCTCGAGGTGCTGGTCTCGGCCGCCTTCGCGCAGGCGCGCCAGCTGCGCCCGGAGGCGCCGCTGCAGGCGCTGATGAACGGCAAACTGCAAGCGCTCACGGTGGTGGGCATCGCGCTCTCGCCCGAGTTCATTTTTGCGGGCGCGGGCGGCTCGCCCGATGTGCACGGCTTTGGCATCGTCTGGATGCACCGCGACGCGGTGGCCGCGGCCTACGACATGCGCAGCGCCTTCAACCAGCTGAGCGTGCGCCTGGCCCCCGGCGCCCACGAGGGCGAGGTCATCGAGGCGCTCAACCAGCTGCTCGCGCCCTACGGCGGCATCAACGCCCATGGCCGCGACGAGCAGCTCTCGCACCGCATGCTCGACTCTGAAATCCGCGAGCAGCAGGTTCTGGGCTCGGTGCTGCCCAGCATTTTTTGGCTGGTCGCGGCCTTCCTCTTGCAAACCGTGATGGCGCGCCACATCGGTCTGCAGCGCGAGCAGATCGCCGCGCTCAAGGCCCTGGGCTACGGCAACCGGCGCATCGCCGCGCATTACCTGGGCATGGTGCTGCTGATCGTGGCCCTGGGCGGTGTGCTCGGGGTGGCGCTGGGCGACGCGCTGGGGCACTGGTTCAGCACGCTCTACACCCAGGTCTTCACCTTCCCAGAGCTGCAGCACCGCCTGCGCGGCGACGCGCTGCTGGCGGCGCTGGGCCTGAGCCTGCTGATGGGCGTGCTGGCCACGGCGCAGGCCATTGCCGCCAGCGTGCGGCTGCCACCCGCCGAGGCCATGCGCCCCCCCGCCCCCGGACGCTACCGGCGCAGCTGGCTCGAAGGCGCCACCCCCAGCGCCTGGCTCAGCCCGGGCCAGCGCATGGTGCTGCGCCACATGCAGCGCCACCCCTGGCGCAGCGGCCTGAGCGTGCTGGGCCTGGCGGCCTCGGTGGCCATCGTCATCAGCGGCAGCTTCTGGCGCGACAGCATCGACCTGCTGCTGGACACGCAGTTCAGCCAGGTGCTGCGCGGCGATGTCAACCTGGTGCTGACCGAAGCCCGCCCCGCCGCCCCGCTGCGCAGCGAGCTGCTGCGCCTGCCCGGCGTGGCCGCCGTGCAGGCCACGCGCAGCGTGGGGGTGCTGCTGGTGCATGGGCACCGGCACTGGCGCGGCACGCTGCAAGGCCGCGAGGCACCGGCCGAGCTGCTGCGCATCGTCGATGTGCAGCAACAAGCGCACACCGTGCCCGAAGACGGCCTGCTGCTGACCGACCGGCTCGCGCACAAGCTCGGCCTGCGCGTGGGCGATGTGGTGCGTGTCGAATGGCAAGAAGGCGCGCGCAGCGTCTGGCAGCTGCCGGTGGCCGCCGTGGTGCCCGAGATGATGGGCCTGAACGCCTACATCGCGCGCGGCGCACTCAACCGCCTGCTGCGCGAAGGTGACCAGGTCAACCAGCTCACGCTGGCACTCGATCGCGGGCACGAAACCGAGCTGCTGCAAGCCCTGCAGCAACGCCCCCAGGTGGCAGGCGCCTTCAGCAAGGCGGTGATGCTGCGCAATGTGCGTGGCATCACCGCGCGCAACCTGCTGATCTTCAGCGCGGTGTTGACGGCTTTTGCCAGCGTGATCGCGGTGGGCGTGGTCTACAACCAGACGCGCATCGCCCTGGCCGAGCGCGCCTGGGAGCTGGCCAGCCTGCGCGTGCTGGGTTTCACGCAGGCCGAGGTCGGGCGCTTGCTGCTGGGCCAGTGGTGGCTGGAGATGCTGCTGGCACTGCCATTGGGGGGGTGGGCTGGGCATGCGCTGTCGAGCACGATCGTGCAGCTGATCCAGACCGATGAATTTTTCTTTGCGGTGCGCGTGCGGCCGCTGACCTACGCCTTTGCCGCGCTGTGCGTGGGCATCGCGGCCGTGTTCAGCGCCTGGCTCGTGCAGCGCCGCATCCGCCACCTCGACCTGGTCGGGGTGCTCAAAGTCCGGGAGTGAACCGACCATGAACCGACAACGTTGGGCGATCGCCGCCGCCAGCCTCTTGGCCCTGGGCCTGCTGGCCTGGGCCGTGTGGCCCGAGCCCTTGACCGTCGAGACCGCGCCCCTGGTGCGTGGCGACTTCGTGCGCGAGATCGTCGAAGACGCGCAAACCCGTGTGCGCGAGCGCTACACCGTCTCGGCCCCACTGGCGGGGCAGTTGCGCCGGCCCGCGCTGCAAGCCGGTGACACGGTGCACGCCCAGCAAACCGTGGCCGAGATCTGGCCGGCCAGCGCCAGCCTGCTCGACAGCCGCAGCCAGGGCGAGCAGGCCGAGCGCGTGGCCGCCATGCAGGCCACGCTGGCGCGCGCCGAGGCCAACCGCGCGCGTGCGCGCAGCGCGCAAGCGCAGGCGCTGGCCGACTGGCAGCGCAGCCAGGCGCTGGCCGCGCAAGGCTTTGTCGCGCCCACCCAGCAAGAGGCCGCCCGGCTGGCCTGGCAACAGCGCCAGCAGGAGCTGGCCATGGCCGAACAGGAACTGGCCAGCGCCGCGCACGACCTGCAGCGCCTGCGCATCGGCCTGCAAGGGCCTGTGCGCGCGCCCCAGGGCGCGCCCTGGCCGGTGCGCACGCCGGTGGCGGGCCAGGTGCTCAAGCTGCACCGCGACAGCGAAGGCCCGGTGGCGGCTGGCGCGCCGCTGCTGGACATCGCCGACCCCGGCCAGACCGAGGTGGTGGTGGAGCTGCTCACGGCCGATGCCGCCAGCCTGCCCGCGCAGGCCGAGGCCCGGCTCACGCACTGGGGCGGCGAGGCCAGCCTGCCCGCGCAACTGCGCCGCATCGAGCCCGGGGCCTACACCAAGGTCTCGGCGCTCGGCGTGCAAGAGCAGCGCGTCAAGGCCATCTTCGACTGGGTGGGCCCACCACCGCCCGCGCTGGGCGACGGCTACCAGCTCGAGATCCGCATCGTCGCGCAACAAGCGCCGGGGGTGCTGCTGGCCCCGGTCAGTGCGGTGTTCCCGCTGGGCACAGGCCACGGGGTGTTTGTCGCCGAAGCGGGCCGCGCGCGCCAGCACGCGGTCGAGCTGCTCGGGCGCAACGGGCAGCAGGCCTGGCTGCGCACCCCGCTGGGCCCAGGCACCCGCCTGGTGAGTTACCCCCCGGCCCATTTGCGCGATGGCGACCGCATCCGCAGCGCATCGCCCTGAGGGGCTTCAGCCCCGCTGCGTGAGCTTGTCGATCAGGCGCAGGCCCGCATGCCGCTTGATCTGCTCGGTGTAGAACACCGCCGTGTGGGGCGTGGCCTCGTCTTCGCACAAGGCCTGGACCTGCCGCAGCGACAGCGCGGCCCAGACCGCCAGGCGGGGCGCGTCCCAGCCCTTTTCTTGCATCAGCGCGCGCAGGCGCTGCGCGTGCGCGGGCGACCAGTGCGCCGCGTCGTCGGAGGGTTGACCGGATGGGCCCATTGTCTTGTTCCGTCGGTGTTCAGTGCAGCCGCATGCCGCACAACAGGCCTTCCAGCCAATCGGCCGTGAGCGTGCGCTCGACCAGGTGCACATGCCGGTGCTGCACCACCCAGTCGGTCAGCAGCGGCTCTGGTTGGGGGGCCAACACGTACACCTGCATGCGCCGCTGCGCAATCAGCGCCGTCAACTCGGCCAGGCTGCGCTGGGCTTCGGGCGCATCGCCCGGCCACTCGAAGACCAGCACATGCGGCGGCTCGGCCGCCACGGCGCTGGCCAGCAGGTCCAAGGCCTGCACGATCTTGACGGGCTGCTCGCTGCCCGCCGTGGCCCCCTGGCGGGCCTGCCAACGCAGACGTTCGGCCTCGCGCAGCACCAGCGCGGTGATCTTGGGCCGCCGACGCACCGACAGCGCCGGCTTGGCCGGCACGCTGCGCTGGCTCTGGTAGTCGAGCACCGACTGCAAGGCGATGCGCCGGTGACCCCCCTCGGTTTTCCAGCCGTGCAACTCGCCCCGGTCCACCAAGGTTTGCACCATGGTGGTGGACAAGCCCAGGATGCCCGCGGCACCGCTGGTGGTGCAAATGTGGTGCGGTCGTTTGCCCATCGCGTTCACCTCAAAAACTGGTCTGCAGCACCAGCGCGCTGAGCGCGCCTCGCAACAGGCGCCCGATCGGGCTGG
>JBDLTR010000137.1:0-9284 GCA_039805705.1 Pseudomonadota bacterium | reverse complement strand
CACGCGGACATCAGGGCCCTGATGTCCGCGTGCCAAGTGCTTCATGTGAGCTGGAGCGGGCGCAGCGCGCGCGACAACAGCGAGCAGCCGCCTTCGGTGCTGGTCTCGCAGCTGCGCGACGAGATCGACCAGCTCTGGGGCACAGGCAGCGCCCAGCGCCTGACCACCGTGCACCCCTTGCAGGCGTTCAGCCGCCGCTACTTTGAAAGCGGCAGCCCGCTGCAGACCTTTGCCCACGAATGGCAAGCGGTGTCGGCGGCCACGCCCGCGCTGTCGGACGCGCCGCACCCCAGCGCCCAGCCCCTGCCACCGATGGACGCGGCGCAGGGCCTGCCGGTGCTCACGCTGGCGCAGTGGCAGGCCTTTGTGCGGCGGCCGGTGGCGGCGTTTTTCCGCCAGCGCCTGGGTGTGGACCTGCGCCAGGAGCGCACCGAATTGCCCGACGAGGAACGCTTTGGCCTCAGTGGCCTGGACCTTTATGGCCTGCTGGACGAGGCCTTGCAGCACGGCCTGGGTGAGCTGGGCACCGACACCTTGCCGACCCATGTGCGGGCCACGCTGCAGCGCTGGCGCCTGGCCGGCGAGTTGCCACTGGCCGGTGTCGGTCAGCTGGCGGCCGAACGCCTGGGCAGCGAGCTGCACCGCCTGCTCGCGCAAGCCATCGAGGTGCAGCAAGCCTGGCCAGAGCCTGCACCGCACCTCGCCATCGACGCCCTGCACCCCGCGGTGCGCCTGCAAGACAGCCTCGAAGGCTTGCGCCGCCGCAGCACGCACCCGCTCACCGGCGAGCCGGGTGCGCACACCGCCTGGATCGTGCTGCGCGCCTCGCGCGTGGCCGAACTCAGCGACGCGGGCCAGGTGCGGCCGCAGCCCGAGAAACTGCTGGGCGTTTGGCTGGGTCAACTCGCGGCCAACGCCAGCGGCCTGCCGCTGTGGGCGGTGGTGGTGGGGCGCGGCGCGTTGCTGCACAGCCCGCCCCTGCCGCAGGCGCAAGCACAGGCGCAGCTGAACGCTTTGCTCGAGGTCTGGGCCGAGGGCATGCGCTGGCCTTTGCCCTTGCCGCCGCGGATCGCACTGGCCTGGTTGCAGAGGCCCGAGATCAGCCCGGCCCTGGTCGATCTGTACGAGGGCGACGGTTTCGAATCGGCCGGTGTGGCCGCCGACGATCCCGCGCTGCAGCGCACCTACCCGACGCTGGCCGAGCTCATGGCCGGCGGCCATCTGGAGCGGCTGGCGCCCCTGGTGTTCGGGCCGCTGCTGGCCTGGACGGCGCAGCTGCACGGCCAGGCTTTGGCGGATGCGCAGGAGGCGCTGGCATGAGCGCCCTGCCGAGCCAGCTCGATGCGCTGCGCCTGCCCTTGCGCGGCAGCCGCCTGATCGAGGCGAGCGCCGGCACCGGCAAAACCTGGACGATCGCCGCGCTCTACGTGCGCCTGGTGCTCGGCCATGGCGGCGCCGAGCAGGGCCCGGTGCGGCCATTGATGCCGCAAGACATTCTGGTGATGACCTTCACCCGCGCCGCCACGCGCGAGCTGTCCGACCGCATCCGCGCGCGCCTGGGCCACACCGCGGCGGTGCTGCGCGCGCCAGAGCGCTGCGACCCCGAGGACACCTTCTTGCAAGGCCTGTTGCAGGACATGCCCAGCGCCGACGAGCGCCAGCGTGCCGCGCACCGCCTGACGCTCGCGGCCCAGGCCATGGACGATGCAGCGGTTTACACCATCGACGCCTGGTGCCAGCGCATGCTGCGCGAACATGCGTTCGACAGCGGCAGCCTGTTCGATGAAACCCTGGTGGCCGACGAGGCCGCGCTGCGGCGCGAAGCCGCGCAGGACTACTGGCGCGTGGCGCTGTACCCGATGGCCGCCGAGCCGCTGGCCGAGGTCCTGGCCATCTGGCCCGATGTGGCGGCCCTGGAGCGCGAGTTGCAGCGTTTGCTCACACTCGATTGGCCCCAGGAGGGCGAGATGCCCACGCTGGCGCAAGCGCTGGCCCAGGTGCAGCGCGCACGCGCGCAGGCGCTGGCCCAGCTCAAGACCGGTTGGGCCGGGCGCGCCGAGGCCTTGCGCGCGTGGCTGGGCGCCACGCTGGCCACACCCGGCTCGGGCTGGAAGAAAAGCAAGTTCCGCGCAGCCCATGTCGACGCCTGGCTCGATGCGCTCAAGGCCTGGTCGCAGGGCGAGGGCGATGCGTCGGCCTTGCAGGCCGCCATGGGCAAGACCGGCTGGAGCCGCTTCACGCCCGCAGGCATGGCCGAATGCCGCGAGGACGGTGCAGGCCCTGGTGACCTGCCGCCCGAATGCGCCGCCTATGCCGAGTTGCAAGCCGCGCTGGCGCAGCTGCCCGAGCCGCGCGCGGCCGCGCGTGCGCACGCCGGCCGCTGGGTCGCGCAGCGCCTGGCCTGGCTCAAGCGGCGCAGCGCGCAGTTCGGTTTTGCCGACATGCTGCAGCGGCTGGACGCGGCCCTGCACCGCCCGCGCGAGGGCGAGCGCCTGGCCGAGCGCTTGCGTGCGCAGTACCCGGTGGCCATGGTCGATGAATTCCAGGACACCTCGCCGCTGCAGTTCCGCCTATTCGACCGCATTTACCGCTGTGCCGAGAACCGCCCCGATGCGGCGCTGCTCTTGATCGGTGATCCCAAGCAATCGATTTACGGCTTTCGCGGCGCCGACATCCTGAGCTACTTGCAGGCGCGCCGCGCCACCGCAGGCCGCCACCACGTGTTGGGCACCAACCGACGCTCGACCGAGGCGATGGTGGAGGTGGTCAACCGCTGGTTCGAGATCGGCGAGGCGCGCGCGGGCGAGGGCGCCTTTGGCTACCGCCAGGCCGATGGCGACAACCCGGTGCCTTTCCAAAGCGTGGCCGCGCGGGGCCGGCCCGAGCGGCTGGTGCAAGGTGGGCGTGACTGGCCGGCGTTGACGCTGGTGCACGACCTGCAGGTACGCGCTGGGCGCGAAGCCCAGGCACGTCTGGCCGCCTTGTGCGCCGAGCAGATCGTGACCTGGCTCGGCGACGAGGCCCTGCGCTTTGAGCAGGCGGGGCGAGCGCCGCGCCGCCTGCAGCCCAAGGACATCGCGGTGCTGGTGCGCACCGGCCAGGAGGCCGAGGCGGTGCGCCAGGCGCTGCGCGCGCGGGGCGTGGCCTCGGTGTATCTGTCCGACCGCGACTCGGTGTTCGCCAGCGACGAGGCGCGCGACCTGGCGCTGTGGCTGCGCGCCGTGGCCGAGCCGCAGGACATGCGGCGCGTGCGCGCGGCGCTGGCCACCGCCACCGTGGGCCTGAGCCTGGTCGAGCTGCATGCGCTGACCGAGCAGGGCGAGTTGCTCGATGCGCGCGCCGAACAGCTGCGCGCATTGCGCCAGGTCTGGCAGAACCAGGGCGTGCTGGCCATGCTGCGCCGATCGCTGCACCGGCTGCAGCTGGCGCAGCGCTGGCGCAGCCAGCCCCAGGGCGAGCGGCGCCTGACCAATGTGCTGCACCTGGCCGAGCTGCTGCAGTCGGCCAGCATGGTGCTCGATGGCGAGCAGGCGCTGATCCGCTGGCTCGACCAGCAGATGCAAGAGGCCGGTAGCGCAGGCGATGAACAGATCCTGCGGCTCGAGAGCGATGAGGACCTGGTCAAAGTCGTCACCGTGCATTCGAGCAAGGGCCTGGAGTACCCGCTGGTGTGCCTGCCCTTTGCCCACTCGCACCGGCGCGTGGGCAAACGGGGTCTCACGCTGCTGAGCCTGAGCAACCCGCAGGGCCAGCGCGAGCACAAGCTGCAGTTTGGCGCCGAGGACATCGAGCGTGCCGATGCCGAGCGCCTGCGCGAAGACCTGCGCCTGTGGTACGTGGCTTTGACCCGACCCCAGCACGCGCTGTGGGTGGGCTGGGCAGCGGTGCGCAGCGGCAACAGCCCGGCCTGCGTCAACCACCACAGCGCCAGCGGCCATTTGCTCGGCGGCGGGCAGGCCTTGGAGGGGCCCGCCTGGCTGGGCGCTCTGCAGGCCTTGCAGCAAGGTGCGCAGGGCCAGGCCTTGTCGGTGCAGTTGCATCCTGCGCCCGAACGCGTGCCGCTCACGCGCTGGCAGCGCGGCGAAGACGGCGTGGTCTGGCGCGAGGCCAGGCCGTGCACCGCCACCATCGACACGCGCTGGACGATCGCGAGTTTTTCGCGCTTGGCGCGCGATCTGTCGGCCCAGCCGCAAGGGCACGCCAGCGTGCCGCGGCCCGCAGACGACGAGCTGCTGTCCGATGTGCAGGACATGCCGCTGCCCGAGCGCGGCAGTGCCCCCTGGCACCGCTTTCCCAAAGGCCCGAACGCCGGCAATTTCTTGCACGACCAGCTCGAGTGGCTGGCGGGCGAGCGCTTCGCGCTGACACCGGCTTCGGGCTTGCAAGAGCGCTTGCGCCGGCGTTGCCAACACAGCGCCTATGCAGACCAGACCGAGGCGGTGCTTGACTGGCTCGGCCGTGTTGTCGTGCAGCCCCTGCCCGGACCGCAAGTGGCTTTGTGTGAGCTGCAGACGCTGTTGCCCGAGATGGAGTTCTGGCTGACAGCGCAGCGGCTCGAAGCCCACCGCATCGATGCCTTGTGCCGCGAGCACCTGTGGCCCGGCCTGGCGCGCCCGCGCCTGCCCGAGGCGCGTTTGCACGGCATGCTGATGGGCTTTGCCGACCTGGTGTTTGAGCACGAGGGCCGCTATTGGGTGCTCGACCACAAATCCAACCACCTGGGCGATCAGGACGCCGACTACAGCGCACCCGCGTTGCAAGCGGCCATGGCCGAGCACCGTTACGACGTGCAGGCCGCGCTCTACCTGCTGGCCCTGCACCGCCTGCTGCGCGCGCGCCTGGGGGCGGCCTATGCCCCGGCCCAGCACCTCGGGGGCGCGGTCTACCTGTTTCTGCGCGGCATCGAGGGGCCTGAGGCCGGTTGCTGCACCTTGGCCAACTCGCCCGCGCTGTTGGCCTTGCTGGACGGTCTGGACGGTCTGGACGCCATGCTCGGGGAGGGCACGCCGCCATGAGCACCCGCCGACCCACCCGCACAACACCCAGCACGACACGCCGCACGGGCGTGCACCCGGCACAAATCGATTGGCTCAGCGAGCAGGTGCCCGCCATCGGCTCAGCGCACGAGGTCTTGGCTCTGCTGCAGACCGCCGCCGATGCGGGCTGGCTGCGCCGCCTGGACTGCGCCATGGCCGCCCAAATGCAGCGGCTCGATCCGCAGGCCTCGCCCGCTGTGCTGGTGGCGGCCGCAGCCCTGGCCCACATGGAAGGGCGTGGCCACACCTGCCTGCCCTTGGCGGCGCTGGGCGCGCCAGCAGGCGCGGGGCTGGGTTGGCCTGCGCCCGCGCAAGAGGCGCTGCGGGCGATCTGGCAGGGCTTGCCCAGCGAACCGGCCGGCTGGGTGGCGGCCTTGCAGGGGCCTTTGCTGCGCACGCCTGGCGAGGCCGACCAAGGACAGCCGCTGGTGCTGGGCGGCACGCCCGAGGCGCCGCTGCTGTATTGGCGGCGCTTTGCGGGCTATGAACAGCGCGTGGGCCAGGGCTTGCTCGCGCGCGCGCAACAGGCTTTGCCGGTGCCCGAGGCGCCCGCGCGCGAATGGCTGGACCGGTTTTTCGCGCCGCGTGCGGCCCACGAGGGCGTGGATTGGCAAAAAGCAGCTTGTGCGGTGGCCTTGCGTGCGCGCCTGTCGGTGATCACCGGTGGGCCCGGCACGGGCAAGACCTACACCGCCGCGCGCCTTTTGGCCTTGTTGCTGGCCTTGCACACCGGGCCCACGCCCTTGCGGGTGGGCCTGGCCGCACCCACCGGCAAGGCGGCGGCACGGCTCAAACAGTCCATCGACCAGGCCTTGCTGGCCTTGCCGGTGCCGGCCGAGGCGGGCCTGGATCTGCCCGCGCTGGTCGAGCGCATGGGGCCGGCGCGCACGCTGCACGCCTGGCTCGGGGCGCGGCCCGACAGCCGCCAGATGCGCCACCACGCTGGCGCGCCGCTGGCGCTGGATGTGCTGATCGTCGACGAGGCCTCGATGGTGCACCTGGAGATGATGGACGCCTTGCTCGCGGCCTTGCCGCCACAGGCGCGGCTGGTCTTGCTGGGCGACAAAGACCAGCTGGCCTCGGTCGAGGCCGGCGCGGTGCTGGGCGAGCTGTGCCGCGACGCGGCGCGCGGCGCCTATGGGCCCGAGACGGCCCGCTACCTGCACGCGGTGGCCGGGCAGACCTTGCCCGCCGACAAGCAGGTGGCTCAAGAGCAGGCCCCGCCTTTGGCCCAGCAGACGGTGATGTTGCGCGAGAGCCGGCGCTTTGGCGGACCGATCGGGCAGTTGGCGATGGCGGTGAACGCGGGCGACGCCCCGGGCGCTCGCGCGGCCCTGGCCGCCCAAGCCACCCAGGGCGCGCAAGCCGTGCTGCGAACCCTGCCGGCGGCCAGCCCCGAGGCGGTGTGCGCCCTGGCCTGCGGGCAAGGGCAGGGGGGCGCGGCCTCTTACGCGGATTACCTGGGCTTGCTGCGCCAGGGGCCGTCAGACGCCGGCGAAGCCGCCCACGCCGAGTGGGTGCGCGCGGTGCTGCAGGCTTTTGAACGTTTTCGCCTGCTGTGCGCGGTGCGCCAGGGCCCCTGGGGCAGCGAGGGGCTCAATGCCGCCGTGCAGCAGGCGCTGGCGGCCCAGGGCTTGCGCGCGCAGGGCGAGTGGTACGCGGGCCGACCGGTCATGGTCACGCGCAACGACAGCCAGCTGGGGGTGTTCAACGGCGATGTGGGCATGGCACTGCCCGGTCTGCAGGGGGGCTTGCGCGTGTGGTTCCTGGACGGTGCGGCGCTGCGCTCGGTCAGCGTGATGCGCCTGGCCCACGCCGACACCGCGTTCGCCATGACGGTGCACAAAAGCCAGGGCACGGAGTTTGAACACACCGTGCTGGTGCTGCCGCCGGGCGGCGGCGAACGGCTCACGCGCGAGCTGGTTTACACCGGCATCACGCGTTCGCGCGAGCGTTTCACCCTGGTGGAGGCCGAGGCGGGCTTGCTGGAGGCGGCCGTCGCGCAGCCCAGCGTGCGCGCCAGCGGCCTGGGCCAATGGTGGGGCTGAGCGCCTAGCTGGCGTAGCCTTCGCAAGCGCCGGCGTTGGGCCGACCTTTGCATTCCCGCAGCAGGCGCTTGTCACGCTCTTGCGGGGTTTCGCCAGGGCCTTTTTGTGCCGGGGCCCGCTGGCCGCGGGCCCGGCGCGGGCCCGCCTGTGCCCAGCCGAACATGGCCAGGCCGCCCAGCAGCAAGAGGCTGCGGCGCGCGGATGAAGCGCCAAGGTGTTTCATGGAAGCACTCCCTGAATATTTTGGTATGCGTTCATGCTACCCCAGTGCCTGGCCAAGACCAAGTCGATCCGGCTATAATCCGCAGGTTTTGCATGGTGCAAAGCGCACGTCAGCAGCCCTTCCAGCCGCTGGCGCAAGTCAACAAACGCCGCTCCAGCCTTTGAGGCGAAGGGCAGGCAACAAGGAAAAAACATGATCGCTGCTTCCAAAAAAGCCGAAGTTGTCAAAGACAACGCCCGTGCCGCCAACGACACCGGCTCCCCCGAAGTGCAGGTCGCTTTGCTGACCGCACGCATCAACGAGCTGACGCCCCACTTCAAGCAACACGCCAAGGACCACCACGGTCGCCGTGGCCTGCTGCGCATGGTGAGCCGTCGCCGCAAGCTGCTGGACTACCTCAAGTCCAAGGACGCTGACCGTTACGTCGCGCTGATCGCCAAGCTGGGTCTGCGCAAGTAATTGCCCCACAAGATGCGAAGCGCCTGAGTTCACCTGCGTGGCTCAGGCGCTTTGTTCTTGGAAACGTCGGAATGTGCCAGTCGGAACCCGCGCTGTGTCATTCCACAAGCCTTGCCCAGGCAGTGTTTGTGGAATGGCATCGTGTTCAGACCGGTCTGCTTCCGGGCTTTGGCACTGCCTCAAGTGCCGTGAATGTTCCTAAGGAAAACTGAACATGTCTCTTTTCAACAAAGTCACCAAGACCTTCCAATGGGGTCAGCACACCGTCAAGATGGAAACCGGCGAAGTGGCCCGCCAGGCCAGCGGCGCCGTGCTGCTCGACATGGACGGCACCGTGGTGCTCGCCACCGTGGTGGGTTCCAAGAACGCCAAGGCCGGCCAGGACTTCTTCCCCCTGACCGTGGACTACATCGAGAAGACCTACGCCGCTGGCAAGATCCCCGGCAGCTTCTTCAAGCGTGAAGCCAAGCCCAGCGAACTCGAAACCCTGACCAGTCGCCTGATCGACCGCCCGATCCGCCCGCTGTTCCCCGAAGATTTCTACAACGACGTGCACGTGGTCATCCACACCGTCTCGCTGAACCCCGAAGTCGACGCCGACATCGCCGCCATGATCGCCGTGTCGGCCGCCCTGTCGATCTCCGGCATCCCCTTCAACGGCCCGATCGGCGCCGCCCGCGTCGGTTACATCAACGGCGAATACGTGCTCAACCCGGGCCAGACCCAGCGCAAGGACAGCGTGCTCGACCTGGTGGTCGCCGGCACCGAAGCCGCCGTGCTGATGGTCGAATCCGAAGCCCACCAGCTGTCCGAAGACATCATGCTGGGCGCCGTGGTCTATGGCCACGAGCAGAGCCAGGCCGCCATCAACGCCATCCACGAGCTGGTGCGCGAAGCCGGCAAGCCGGTGTGGGACTGGCAAGCGCCGGCCCGCGACACCGAGTTCGAAGCCAAGCTCGCCGCCCTGGCCGAAGCCCCGCTGCGCGCCGCTTACCAGCTGCGCAACAAGCAAGCCCGCACCCAGGCTTGCCGCGAGGCCTATGCCGCCGCCAAGGCGGGCCTGACGGCCCAAGGCGTCGAGTTCGACCCGATCAAGGTCGACAACCTGCTGTTCGAGATCGAAGCGCGCATCGTGCGCAGCCAGATCCTGGCCGGCGAGCCCCGCATCGACGGCCGCGACACGCGCACCGTGCGCCCGATCGAGATCCGCAGCAGCGTGCTGCCCCGCACCCACGGCTCGGCCTTGTTCACCCGTGGCGAGACGCAGGCCCTGGTCGTGACGACCCTGGGCACCGAGCGCGACGCCCAGCGCATCGACGCGCTGGCCGGCGAGTTCGAAGACCGCTTCCTGTTCCACTACAACATGCCTCCCTTTGCCACCGGCGAAGTCGGCCGCATGGGTTCGACCAAGCGCCGCGAAGTCGGTCACGGCCGCCTGGCCAAGCGCGCCCTGGTGCCGCTGCTGCCGTCCAAGGAAGAGTTCCCCTACACCCTGCGCGTGGTCTCCGAGATCACCGA